>JAPEVH010000014.1 GCA_026645415.1 Candidatus Electronema sp. | reverse complement strand
AAAGATCACGCCGCTCCTCATCGGTCAAAGTGACCTTGTATATTTTTGCCATTTTTCTTCCCTCCTGTTTTCAGTGAAGCAGAAGAAAAGAGACTCGTCAACTTAATGTTGTGACAGCACTAGTGTCCATTGCGTTCCGCACACCAGTGCCTTCTGCCAAGCAGCGTTTTAGGCGTTGCTTGGCCTTAGTCATAAATAATGCAGTTGTGCTGTTCAAGGAGCTTTTCTGTCTCTGGGTCGAGTTCGGCAGCCAGCTCGTGAATCCGGTGCTCTCTCCCACATTTCTCGCAGCGCAGGCGGACCTGTTTGCATCGCCGGACTATTTCCAGTTTCTCATGTCGGCATTGTCGGCATTGCATGATAGACCTCTTTATGCCAGAAGCTGGCTACGAGTAAAGACAGCTTGGAGGAGCGGGCAACCTGCCTCAGCAAGTGCTTCAGCACCACCCTCCTCACGATCAACCACTGTTGCCGCTAAAGCCACCTTAAAGCCTTCTTGTTGCACCCGTTCAATAACCTTGATCAAGGTGCCACCGGTAGTAACCACATCTTCAATTAAGGCGACTGCACAGCCTGGCTGAAGGTTATTCTTGCCTTCCAGATACTTGCCAGTACCGTGTCCTTTGGCCTCCTTACGAACAATAAAGGCTGGAATTGGATTCCCAGCCAGATGACTGACTATCGAAACTGCTGTTACCAGTGGATCGGCACCCAAGGTCATCCCGCCTACGCCGCCAATCGGTTGCGGAGCTTGTCTGATCAGGTCAAAGAGCAATCTCCCGCATAAATAAGCACCTTCAGCATCCAAGGTAGTTTGCTTGCCATCTATATAGAAATCAGAGGTTTTACCAGAACTCAGGGTAAAGGTACCAGTGCGGCAGGACTTCTCTAGCAACAGTTCCTTAAGCCGCTGCCGTTCTTCAGCAATGCTCCCGCTCATAACAATTCGTTGTTTAGAAGGAAGAAGTTGTAGTTCAGCGGCCCGGGCTACGTTTTGGAAAATCTCCGGCAAGAGGGCACTTGCTTCAGAAACTGGTACCCATTTTCTGGCACGATCTGCTTCCCACATCGCCGTTTCACTGCAAATAGTAGCCAGATAGAAGGTGTAGCGGGTAATGATGCCATCTTCAGCAGCAGCCTCAGACTCGGCCAGCTTACAACCAAGATTGACATAATAACCAGATTCCTCAACGCATTCTCGTGCTGCTGCTTCTTTGAGCACTTCGCCCTGTTCTACCGTACCAACGGGAAAGACCCAGCCTCCTTTATGTTTGCGAGAGCTGACTAAAAGGACTAATGGTTCCTTGTCCTGCTCGTACTGACAGATAACTACTCCAGCTTTTTCCTTCACGGATTGCATAGCTGCTCCTTCTTGCAGGGCTAGATACTCACCCAGTAAATTAATTTTTTCATATCTGTACCAGAAGTTCCGCCTATAATGCAAGGCTGAAGTGTCTTTTGCCACCGTCTAGGACAGTAAGCTGTTTGACAGTTCTAGTCCTCCTATTTTATAGTACGCAGACAATTTCATTTTTTGTAAGGAAAGAAAACATGGCAAAAACAGTGTTGGTCACTGGTGGCTGCGGCTTTATTGGCGTGAACTTTGTCCGTTTGCTCTTAGCCGAACAACAGGACTGGAAAGTGATCAATCTCGACAAACTGACGTATGCGGGCAATCTGCAAAGTTTAGCTGATCTTAGTGAGCAGCCAAATTACACCTTTATTAAGGGTGATATTTGCGACCGTCAGCTATTGGACAATCTCTTCCACGAGCATCAGATTGACACCGTAGCCCACTTTGCTGCGGAGTCACATGTTGATCGTTCTATCACCGGCCCAGCAGAGTTTATTCAAACGAATGTAGTCGGTACCTTCACCTTACTAGAGGCTGCCAAGCGATATTGGCTTGATAACGGCACCAAGAATGATGCCTACCGCTTTTTGCATGTCAGCACAGATGAAGTCTTTGGCTCGCTTGGCCCGACCGGCTTCTTTACTGAAGAAACCGCCTACGATCCCCGTTCGCCTTACTCAGCCTCAAAAGCGTCTTCTGATCATCTAGTACGGGCTTATTTCCACACCTATGGCCTACCAGTATTGATGACTAACTGCTCGAACAACTATGGCCCTTATCAATTTCCTGAAAAGTTGATTCCGCTGGTGCTCAACAACGGCCTGCATGGCAAACCATTACCAGTCTATGGCGACGGCGGCAACGTGCGCGACTGGCTTTATGTTCAAGACCACTGCGAGGCCATTGTTCGCGTGATTGAGCAGGGCAGGGTAGGGCAGTCCTATAATATTGGCGGTCACAACGAAAAGACCAATCTTCAGGTAGTGGAATTACTCTGTGATCAGCTCGATAAAAAAGTTGGTCTCCTGCCTTCTGGTCAAGCCAGACGTTCCCTGATCAGCTTTGTTAAAGATCGACTTGGCCACGACCGCCGCTATGCGATTGATGCAGGCAAGATTGCCAAGGAGCTAGGTTGGTTACCCACAGTTACTTTTGAGCAAGGGATTGATAAAACGGTAGATTGGTATCTACATAATCGGGACTGGACAAGCGCAGTAACGGACGGTTCCTATCAGGAATATTATCAAAACATGTATGGAGAACAGGAATGAATGTCCAGCCGACCAATATTCCCGATGTGCTCCTGATAGAACCCAAAGTTTTTGGCGATGAGCGTGGTTTTTTCTTTGAGAGCTTTAATCAGCGGCAATGGCAGCAGGCCACAGGACTGGACACCGTCTTTGTCCAACACAACCACTCGCGCTCCGTTCAGAATGTCTTGCGCGGCCTCCATTACCAAATCAAACAGCCACAGGGTAAGCTGGTACGGGTGGTGCAAGGTGAAGTCTTTGACGTGGCAGTGGATATTCGCCGTAACTCAGCAACCTTTGGTCAATGGGTAGGCGAAGTTCTTTCTGCCGAGAACAAACGACAATTTTGGGTGCCAGAAGGCTTTGCGCATGGTTTTCTTGTGCTCTCCGAAACTGCGGAGTTTCTCTATCTCACTACAGACTACTATGCGCCAGAGCATGAGCGGGCGATTATCTGGAATGATCCAGAACTCAAAATAGCTTGGCCGTTAGCTGCTGAACCTATTCTCTCAGCGAAAGATAAGCAGGCAAAGCTGTTGCGCGAAGCAGAGCTGTTTTAACTTACTCGGATTTCTGGCTGCTGCTGTCACGCAATTGGTCCACGTCTTTACGAAGTCGCCGTAACTCTTTGAACAGCTCTGGCAGACGACTAAAGACCGCAGCAGCCTTACCCCATTTTTTCACGTCAATAGCAGGAATCCCACCTAATACCGCGCCCTTCTTTTGATTATTGTGTACACCAGCTTTGGCGGCAATGATCACACCATCTTCTAAGTATAGATGACCAGATACACCGGCACCAGCCGCTAGTACCACGTTGCGACCCAAGGTGGTACTGCCCGCAATCCCTGCTTGGCCAACCAAAATAGAATGCTCGCCAATCACGCAATTATGGCCGACCATGACTAAATTGTCTATTCGCACCCCGCGTTTGACCCAAGTCACGCCAAAGGCAGCTCTATCCACGCAAGAGTTGGCTCCAATCTGAACATCATCATCAATCTGGACAATGCCTATCTGCGGTTTGCTTACATGTTCACCAGTGGCAGGATCAGTGGCAAAGCCAAAACCATCGCTGCCAATAACTGCGCCGTGATGCAAGACGACCCGCTGACCAAGAATACAGCCTTTCGCCACGACAACATTGGCATGGAGGATACAGTCATCACCTATTTGCACGTCATCGCCAATCATAACACCTGGTTCGATACGCACTCGATCACCAATACGCACTCGATCACCAATGCTCACCAAGGGGCCAATACAGATCAGTTCACTGATCGTACAGAGGGAGCCTATCACCGCCCGTTCGTGAATACCAGTTGGGAGAAACTCTTCAGCCAAGAGATAGTTATGAATGCAGGCGGCAGCCAAATCCACGTTACCAACTTTAATCAAAGGAACTTGGCTCTCGCTAAAATCTAAGGGAACGATGCAGGCGGAAGCCTTGCTCGTTGCAAGACGATCAGCAAACTTTGAATTGTTGATGAATGTGAGCTGTCCGGCTTCTGCCAATTCGAGACTGTTTAAGGTGCTAACAGTCAGTTCCTCATGACCAGACACCGTGCCACCGACCAAGGCCGCCAACTCGGCAAGGCTTGCTGTTTTCATATTGCTTTGGTTGGGGAAAGTTTTTTAGGTTTTGTCAATATCCCGATGGAATACAGTGAGCTGGTCGTCTGCTTGCCGCAGCGAAGTAAAGAGCTGGCTCAGGTGTTCTGTGACTGCTACAGAGCGATGCCTGCCCCCGGTACAACCAATAGCGCAGCTCAATTCTTGGCGACCTGCTTCTCGATGACTGTTTAACAGGAACGTGAGAAACGAATCTATCTGTGTAAGCGAGTCATTGCCTGCGGTGCTTTCCAGAATATAGGCAGCCACAGGCTGTTCAAGACCAGTGTGCTCTCTCAGCTCTGGCACCCAATAAGGATTAGGCAGAAAGCGAACATCTACGACTATAGATGCCTCTGGATACCCATGCTTAAAACCAAAAGAAAACAAACTTATTTTCATGGTTTGTTCTAGTTTACACTGTTGAACAGAGGATTCTAATTTCCTCAGCTTTTTCACTAATACCTCGTCGCAGTACTTCTCGGTTGTAAACCGAAATAACATCCCGTCGCCGGAGCATTCCTAGTACCCATTGGTCTTTCATGTTTTCGACAACCGGAATTTCCTCAATTCCTTTGACATCAAACAGGCGAATTGCGTCATAAAGATTATCTTCTGGAGTCAAGCAAATAACATCGCGGCTGCATATTGCCCCAACCAGATGGCAGCCGCGTTGTTCCTCATCATGCAAAATAGTCTTCACATCCTGCATAGAGACCACGCCTACCATCCTGCCAACATGATTAACCACAGGAAAATAAAGCGATTCTCTGGCAATGGCAAAAAGGTTCAGCAAATGGTTGATATTGGCTGTCTCGCTGATAAAATCAACGTCTTCACTGAGAGCCTTGCCCACCTTGATGGATTTGAGCACAGCAACTTCCCAGCCCTCATGAATATCAATGCCTTCTCGGGTGAAATCGACAGTGTCAATGGAATCACTATAAAATTTATTAGCAATGACCGTGCCTAAGATGGCTGTCAGCATGACGGGCACAATGATGAGGTAATTGCCTGTCATTTCAAAAAGAAGGAAAATAGCTGTCATGGGCGCATGGGTAGAAGCCGCAAGAAAGGCCCCAATACCAACGGTTGCATAGGCTCCTGATGAAGCGGTTACGGTTGGGAAAAGATAATGGACCAAGAAGCCAAAAGCACCACCACTGACGGCACCGATAAAGAGAGCCGGAGCAAAGACACCACCTGCGCCACCAGAGCCGAGCGTGATGGCGGTAGCAATAGATTTGAGAAAGATTAGGGCTGCCATTGCCCAAGGGAGACCGCCACCGAAAAGCACTTCTTCAATGTATTCATAGCCATCACCCATGACTTGCGGAAAAAGTATGCCAATAGTTCCAATAAGAAATGCACCGATAATCGGCTTGAGTTGTGGGTGTATTGGCAGGGCAGCAAAACGGTCTCGGATATAATAAAAAAACCGGATATGCAACACAGCTAGTAGGCCGATCAGCAAGGCCATAATGGTATAGAGTGGTAGTTCAACTATGGGATTAACAATGTGATAATCTGGGATTGGAAACGCTGGGACACCGCCGTAATAAGCCCGCGAAACCACTGTAGCCATAGCTGAAGCAACCACTAGCCCGGAAAAGGAGGCAATACTATAGGTGCCAAGAAGCACGATCTCGGCAGCAAAGAAAACTCCAGCAATCGGGGCATTAAAAATACCTGCCACACCGCCTGCGCAACCAGCGGCGACATAGACTTTCATCCGCCTGCCAGAAACCCGCAGCCGCTGCCCAATCTGTGAGCCAATCGCCCCACCGATTTGGGCAATTGGCCCTTCAACACCAGCTGAATTACCAGTACCAATAGTCAGAGCGGTACTGATAATTTTAATAAAAATATTTTTAGCCTTGATCACCCCGTTTTCGAGATTCACCTTGCGTAGGAACTTGGTGAAACCGTAGCCATTCACCTTACCAGGAAAGAGCAGCGAAAGTGGAATAAGCAGCACCATACCCAGCATAGGCAGCAGAGGGAGGAGGAGTTTGTGCCAACCTCCTTTACCAATTTGCAGGAACTCATACCCTTGCTCAAAAATCAGATGATGCACCAGTTCCACGGCCTCTCGGAAGACAATAATAAATCCTCCAGCCAGCAAACCTATCAGGGCAGCAATAAGAATAAAGGCGGTGTTTTCTCCAGGTAAAAAAAGTTTTAGTTTGGTGGTACTCATGTCTACTTCCTGATATGTTCAGACCGGATTGCTATGCCCGGCAGGATAATTTAGCGTAAAAAATATACTACAACTACAAAAAAATACAATAATTTCATAGAATGGGCACTCCCCATCGAAGAAATTGAGCATCTCTTGTAACCGTTCAAAAATGCTAGATTAGTCCTACTTTAGCAGAAAACCTATTTCCTGTAAGCAGCTTTTTTGCTATGATGGCCCCGTTGAGCCTAGGGCTGCCCAGCAGTCTACGGATGAAGAGATACAGATGAATATGAAGAAAAATATTAGGAAAATTTTTGCCCCAATATCGCTACCTATTCTCTGCTTTATGGCTGCGATCCTCAGTGGAGCAGTTCTGCTACACAGCTCATTTAGCTGTCAAAATAGTAGTGTCTCCTTTCTTGACGCACTTTTTACTTCCACTTCAGCAGTCTGTGTCACAGGGCTAACCGTGGTCGATACAGGTAGCACCTACAGCCGTACCGGTCAGACAGTCATTCTGCTCCTGATCCAAATGGGTGGCTTAGGTATTATGTCTTTTTCGAGTTTGGCGTTTTATCTCTGGAAGAAAAAAGTTTCTCTGACAGATAAAATTGCGGTTGGCCAAAGTTTGCTGAATAATGCCAGTTTTCATCTGGGGCGATTTTTGATTCAGATTGCTACAGTTACATTATTCATTGAAGTATCAGGTGCTTTATTTCTCTTTTTGAGTGATCCGCAAGGCTTTTCCCTTTTTTCTGCGTTCTTTCATGCAGTTTCTGCTTTTTGCAACGCTGGTTTTTCTCTAAATTCAGACAACCTGATGCGTTGGCAGGGGAGCTGGCCTGTTAACCTAACCATTATGTTCCTCATTATTCTTGGCGGGCTGGGCTTTTCGGTGATCATTGAGGTTGCTACCTTTTTATTAGCAAAACTGCGCCGAAAAAGAATATTGCTCCAAGATAGTTGGCATGTTGGCATTGTGCTGAAAACATCGTTTTTTCTTATTGTTGCTGGAGCTATTTTTCTCTATTTTGCCGAATTTGTTTTTTACAAACCTTATCTGCCGTGGAACAAAGCCGTACTAGCTTCACTCTTTCAGTCTGTCACCTGTAGAACCGCTGGGTTCAACACGCTCAACATTGCCGCCATGACGGATGGCGCGCTCCTTTTCATGATTCTGCTGATGTTTATCGGCGGTGCGCCAGGTTCTTGCGCAGGTGGTATTAAAGTAACTACGTTTCATGTGTTGCATTCCTTTATCAAGGCCCAGATCAGGAGCAGACATCAGACGATAATCGGTAAATATGCTGTGGACAGAGAATCAGTTAACAATGCTCTAACGCTCCTTTTTTTCTCTGTAGCCATCATTTTCTTTAGTGTAATTGCCCTGAATTTTACGGAAGGAGGCGGCTTGCCGCATCCGCAGGCGCACGGCAATTTTTTAGAAATATTTTTCGAGGTGGTCTCTGCCTTTGGTACTGTGGGTTTAAGTGCAGATTTGACTCCTAAACTGTCATCAGGTGGGAAGATTATTATTATCTGTCTTATGTTTATTGGCCGTCTTGGGCCTTTGGTGCTTTTAAGCTCAGTGCAATCTTTTGGCACTAAACTGTTATTTTCCCGGCCAGAGGAAAAAATCTCTATTGGCTGAACGCGGAGCAGATTGATGAAATTGCAGATCGGCATTGTTGGCTTGGGTAAATTTGGCCTCAAATTTGGTCAGCATTTGGTAGCCTTGGGCCATGAAGTCTTGGGCGTAGAAAGTGACCCAGATAAGGTAAAAAATGCTCAATATATCCTGACGCAAGTTTTTCAGACAGATGCAATGAGCCGTGAAGCCTTAGAACAAATCAGGATTCAGGATTTAGAACATGTCTTGGTCAGTGTTGGCGACTCAATTGCAGCCAGCATTATGATTTCTATGTATCTCAAAGAACTGGGAGTGCCTAAAGTTTGGGCTAAAGCGATCAACAAGGATCATGAAAAGATCCTCTATAAAATTGGTGTAGATGAGGTGGTCATTCCTGAATACATGGCTGCCAAGCAGATTGCCAGTCGGATTGCCATGCCTGGTTTTATTGAATATCTTTCTTTTGATAAGTCGATGGCTGTCAAGGAATTTTCAGTTAAACGTTGGGTTGGAAAAAGTTTGAAAGAGTTGAATCTGACCAACACCTTTGGTATCCAAATTATTGCTGTCCGCCGCCAGAGCGACAAAAAATATCAGTACATCCCCAAGGCAGATGAACAGTTCCAAGAAGGAGATAATTTTGTCGCTATTGGTAAAGTAGCGCAGCTTGGTAAAATTGTCCCCTGAGATTGTGGTATAAATTGATTTTTTTCTCAAATTTGTCTTGCTCATGCTATAATGCCGGAGAACAATTTCTTGCGGAGGCAGGACGGAAGCTATGTCAGATAACGACAGGGAAGGCAACGGTAAATCTTTTTGGCAGCAGGTAAGGCTAAAATATCTCAATAGATTTAGAGCTACTCCTGACACTACGCAGGAGTTGGAACATGAAATTCAGGAGTTGTTAGAGGATGGCGAAGAGCAGGGCCTGATCAGCCATCATGAAGAGCAGCTCATCAACTCGATTTTTAATTTTCGCGCCACCAAAGCTGCGGAAATCATGACTCCAGCAGCAGAAATTATTTTTGCCGATCTCCGTAGTTCCGTTCCTGAACTTGTTCGACTTATCTGCGAGGAAGGTTGTACGAGAGTACCAGTCTGTAAAGGCAACTTAGATAATATTATTGGCATATTGCTCGCTAAAGACCTGCTTTGTATTCTCAGTCAGGAACAAAAAGAGTCTGTAAATTTAGAAGAGCATCTTAATCAACCGATGCTTATTGCGGAAACCAAACCAATCACAGAGCTGCTCCGCGATTTTCAGGCGGGCAAAAATCATATGGCCATTGTTGTAGATGAGTTTGGTAGTGTACGCGGCCTGATTACCTTAGAAGATGTACTAGAAGAAATTGTTGGAGAAATCGATGACGAGCATGATCAGGAAGAACGAGAACTCATGCTGGTAGTGGATCGACAAACAATAGTTGTTGATGCCCGTATCGATATTGAGGCCGTGGAGCAACATTTTGACTGTTTACTGCCACAAGGCCCGTATGAATCTATAGGTGGCCTCTTTATTCACTGCTTAGGCCGAATGCCAAAACAGGGCGAGACTGTGAATGCCTCGCCGCTGACCTTAAAAGTGCTGACGGCCACTCCGCGCCGAGTCCGCACAGTACGAATCCGCAAGCCATGACAAAAAGAAAACAGCTTTCTCTGCTGGCAGCATCCTTGTCAGCTCTGCTGCTTACCTTGGCGATGCCAGGTTTAGCAGCTTGGTGGCCTTTACTTTTTCTCGCCTTAGTCCCTTTGCTCCAGACAGCACAGTTCCTGCGGCCCATTGAAAGTGGCTGTATGGGTATGTGCTGCGGCATGCTCTATTATTCAGGGATGCTCTACTGGATTGTCATTGTTTTAAAGCAGTATGGTGGCTTGCACACCTTTTTTGCTGTTGGTGCGCTTTTGCTCCTTGTACTTTACATGTCAGCCTATACTGCTTTTTTCTGTCTCACTCTTGCTTGGCTGGCTGCCCGAAAAGACGAGGCAAAAGGTTCGTCAACCGTCATTCTGATCGCTGCACCTGCGCTTTGGGTTGGTTTTGACATGCTGCGAGGGCTGCTCTTTACTGGTATGCCGTGGATGGATTTAAGCTATGGTCTTTATAAACAGCCTTTACTGATTCAGGCAGCTGATTTAGGCGGTCATCATCTGATTACCTATTTACTTGTCCAGATTAATGCGCTGATTTTTTGGCTTATTGACCGGCTTTTTAGCCGCAAGCCTGCCTCCAATAGACTACATTACCTCTGTGCATCCTTGGTCGCATTCCTACTGTACTGTGCAGGTGCTTATTCCACCATGCGGTACTGGCAGGTTTTTTCAACAGCAGGGACTGAGGAACAAGCGACCATTGCCGTGGCTCAAGGTAATATTGAACAAAGTGAGAAATGGTCACCTGCCCGTAAGGATAGCACCATAGAACGGTATCTTTCTTTATCTGCTTTGGCATTACAAAAAGGTGGCGCAGATTTACTTGTCTGGCCAGAAACAGCTTTGCCCTTTTTTCCAGCCAGAGAACCGCTCATGAATCGGGTCAAGCAGTTTGCCGAAGAGCAGCATGTGTATCTGCTCACTGGCTCTCCTTTTTTTACGGTTGATCCTGAACGATCCGTGCGCCCAGTTGAATATTTCAACAGTGCGTTGATGATCAATCCAGAAGGCAAATTGACCGAAAGGTATAATAAGCAGCATTTAGTCCCTTTTGGTGAATATGTTCCCCTGCGCGACTGGCTTTGGTTTATTAAGCCCCTTGTCGAGTTGGTAGGTGATTTCACCCCGGGGAATTCTTCAGAACCATTAAAGGCTGAAAGAATTAAAGCAGGGATCTTGATCTGTTTTGAATCCATTTTTCCCCATATTGCATGGCACACAACGCAAGAAGGAGCTAACGTGCTCGTCAGTCTAACCAATGATGCTTGGTACGGATACTCCAGTGCGCCCTATCACTCTTGGGCGATGACGGTCTTTCGTGCAGTGGAAAATCGACGCAGCTTAGTCCGAGCTGCGAATACTGGTATCAGCGGCTTTGTCGAGCCAACAGGACTCATCAACTCTGCCTCGCCGATTTTTGTCCAAGCAGCTTGGAAAGAAACAGTTCCACTTATGACAGAGTTAACTATTTTTACTCGGTTTGGCCATTTCTTTGGCATGTTTTGCCTGAGCCTAATTCCATTACTTATTTTCTGGAAAAGGTTCGAGAAAAGGCGACAATGAATGAGACAACCGAATTTACGAAACAAATTCCCTGTGCAAAAGGAGAACAACACAATGGTTGAACTAACCGAGATTTCAGAGGCCCGCCAAAAGATTCAAGAGCTGAAGGAGAAAATGCTTGTCCTGAAGGAGCATCTTTGACTTAGATGGCAAGAAATTAGACATAGAGCGACTAGAATCAGAATCCCTGGAACCGGAGTTCTGGAATGATCAGTCCCATGCGAAAAAGGTGCAAAAGCAGCTTGGTCAACTCCAAGATATAGTTATAAGCTGGGAGCGCAATTATCAGCATATCGAAGAGGCAGAACTGCTCTTTGAAATGGCTGTTGAGGAAGATGACGCGCATACTCGGCAAGAAGTTGAAGCCTCTCTGGAGCGGCTCGGCAGAGAGGTTGATACTGTGGAGCTGGAGTGCATGTTTGACGGCGAGCATGATAGTTGCAATGCCCTGCTGACAGTTCATGCCGGTGCGGGTGGTACCGAGGCGCAGGACTGGGTGGACATGCTTCTCCGTATGTATTTACGCTGGGCTGAATTGCACGATTTTTCTGCGGATATGCTCGACTATCTGCCCGGTGATGAGGCTGGGGTTAAATCGGTTACCCTGCTGATTAAAGGCAAGAATGCTTATGGGTACACCCGCGCTGAGGTTGGCATCCACCGATTAGTACGAATATCGCCCTTTGATGCTTCAGGTCGTAGGCATACCTCTTTTGCCTCGGTCATGGTGCTGCCAGAGCTAGACGACACCATTGAAATAGACATCAACGAGAAAGAGTTGCGTATTGATACCTATCGAGCCAGCGGCGCAGGTGGGCAGCATGTCAATAAAACAGACTCGGCCATCCGCATCACCCATTTGCCAACTGGTATTGTGGTGCAGTGCCAAAATGAACGGTCGCAGCATCGCAACAAGGACATGGCCATGAAGATGCTCACGTCCAAGCTCTACGATAAACAGCAGAAAGAGAACCGGCAAGCGCAGGACAGTCTACACGGCGAGAAAAAGGAAATCGCTTGGGGCAGTCAGATTCGCTCCTATGTGCTCCAACCCTACCGGCTGATCAAAGATCATCGCACTGGTGTGGAAGCTGGTAATGTGGAAGCAGTGCTGGATGGCCGTCTCGATCCGTTTATCAAGGCATTTCTACTCTGGCAACCTTAATCCACGACCTTTTATTGAAAGGGGGAAACGATGAATAAGAAAGTATTATTTTTGTTGGCAAGCATCAATATTGCTTGTGCAACTATAGCTCTGGGCGAGACAAGTCCGCTGCCAGAGACTACAGCAGCAGCTTCGACAACAGCATCAAGCTGTGTGATCCCAGATAATTTCCCAGAAAAAAGCTGGGATGTGCATATAGATAGTGCCAAGCCTGATGTAAAGACGGATTTCTTCTTGCTGGTCTATTCCAACTCACCAAGTTTCTGCGCAAAAATGAACAAGAAGGAAAAGCTCAAGAAAGCACCTTTCCAATGCGCTTCAGAAAACAAATTTGGCTGGGTGATTCACGGGCTTTGGGCTGAATCAGAATCAGCATACATAAATAAGAAGGACATGGGGCATCCTCGTTTCTGCAAAGGTGATCTGCCGCAGCTTGATTTTAATGTGATCAAACCGTATTTGTGCATGAGTCCTGGGGCGAAACTTTTGCAAGGCGAATGGGAGAAGCACGGTGCCTGTGATTTCAAGACAGCAGATGAGTATTTTGCTAAAACTCTTGAGCTGTATAACCGATTTAATACGCCGCCTATTGATCTCAAGGCAAAACCAGCGATGAACTGGATGAAAGAGAATAATCCTGAGCTGAAGGAGAAATGGCTGTATCAGTCAGGAAAGGAGTTCGGCATTTGTTTGGACAAGAGCTTCAACCCGATATCCTGTCCGAAAAAGAAATGATGGCCGTCTTGTGACGGCCAGTATTCAGCAGCCCTGATTCCAGCATCCGGGCTGTCTCATCTTCCTGCCTCTTCCACCCCCGAACGTCCGTCTGAAAAAAATTCGCATCTACGTTTAAGACTCCCACCAACACACATAAGTCTTTAGAATTTAACTACGTAAGTCCCTCGGACTTACCTACGTTACTCTTTCGGAGGTATATGCGTTCGAGTTTGCCGTCTTTCCTCTTGACAGGTCGGGTCACGCTCCGTATGCTGGCTGATTAGGTAGTTATCACCTCGGAGGACATTATGGCAAGCATCTCCCCCTGACCACGCCCACATCCTGCAAACTTCGCTTCATTTCCCAGAGCGCGGACGGCTGTCACGGCAGGAGGACGGATATTCTGGAGATGGAGATACAGGCAGGCAAAGGACAGGTAGGGACAGAAATCGGCCATGAAATCGCTGCGGCGCATCTACGCCATCTTCATCAAAGAGTTGCGCCAGCTCCGCCGCGACCGGATGACCTTTGGCATGGTAGTGATGATCCCCTTCATTCAGCTTATGCTCTTTGGCTATGCGATCAACACCAACATCCGCAACATCCCAGCAGCTTTGGTTGATCAGAGCCGTACTGCCTTAAGCCGGGCAGTGGCCCAGACCGTCAGCGCGACCCAAGTGGTCAAGTTCACCGCTCAATACCTTGATGTCCAGCAGGCAGAAGCAGCCCTTGCTGATGGCTTGGTGCGGGCTGTCTTGATCCTGCCGCAAGACCTCGGCAGCCGACTGCTGCGCCATCCCACCGCCCTTGGCAAGAACTCTGCTGCGGACGGGCAAACCGGACGGCCAGTCGGCCAGTGGCTGGTGGACGGCTCAGACACCATGATTTCTGGAGCCATCAAAAGCCTGCGTTCCATGCCCTTGTCCGAAGTCATGGGCCAGCCTGTCCCTAGCAGTCCGCCGACCTTCGAGGCCACCCTGCTCTACAACCCAGAGCAGCGCACCGCCGTCAACACGGTGCCGGGTATAGTCGCCATCATCCTCACTATGACCATGATCATGTTCACCTCTGCGGCCATTGTCCGGGAAAGCGAACGCGGCAACATGGAGATGCTGATCACCACGCCGGTGCGGCCTATTGAGTTGATGCTGGGCAAGATCATTCCCTATATGTTTATTGGCGCAGTCCAAGTCACGATCATCCTCGGTCTGGGCCATTTGATTTTCAAGGTGCCAATCATTGGCAGCATCATTCAGCTCGCCGGGGCCACCTTCCTCTTCATCACTGCCAGCCTCACCTTGGGCTTGGTTATCTCCACTATTGCCAAGAACCAGTTGCAATCCATGCAGATGACCATTTTCATCCTTCTGCCCTCAGTCCTGCTCTCTGGCTTCATGTTTCCCTTTGAGGGAATGCCGAAGCCGGCCCAGCATATTGCTGAGATCCTACCAGCTACCCATTTTATCCGCCTGATTCGTGGGGTAGTCTTGCGGGACACGCAGCTCATCAATATGCCCTATGATGTCTGTTGCCTAATAACTTTGATTACCTTCGGCCTGACTGTGGCCTCGTTGCGCTTCAAGAAGCGATTGGACTGATAGCTGATCAGGCACAACGCTCGACAAGCAACCTCTTACTCTTGAAGATACTCTTGAAGAGTCTTCACCGTGAAATGAGCAGGAATGGTAATCTGAAACTGTTTCTTGTCAATAGGATCAAAACTCACGATTTCCTCATATTCAATCGTATAGTCTGCCTCTAATGCTTTGCCACTAAAGCTAATTTTACCGGGCCACGCACAGTCTTCATCGCTCGAACGATAGCCACTGTAATCAGCTTCAAAAAGAATCTCATTTGTTTTTTTATCGGCAACCAGATGGCGGCTCAGGTGATTCTTCCTATCAAAGGCGAGAATATGGACAGTTTTACCGTCTGGGGAACCGCCGTGCCACCAAATCCTGCCATTGGCATCTGTACGAGCGGCGGCGCGGTGCATGGTTTCTGGCCGAACTCTGCCACTTAACCACAGAAAGAGATCATTTGTTGGGATAAAGGAAGGGACAAATCGTCGAATAAAATGCAGAGCCGTGCTCCCAGTATAGCCGACTGCTTTGCGATTATCTGCCAAGGTAAAGGTTTTGCCGTCAGTAGCCAATAGAAGTAGAGGGCGGCCTAAGGGGTCATTTAAGGCAAGTCGGAGTGAAGCCGGAGCAGCAGCTTGCAGTTCAGCAGAGTATGTCTCCTCTTGACCGTAGGCTGACCAGCTCAGATTGACATCACTATCTACCGCAGCAACACAGGACTGGGCAAGGAAGAGATTCAATCGCTCGGCAGCATCGTCCAAGGCCACTCCGCCAAGCTGCTCAGTTTGCGGGGCTTTGGACGCACAGCCACCTAGTAGCAGTGCAGCAAGACAGATAATAACTAAAGACGACCTCATTTTTTCTCCTTATCCTGAAGACCTGCTAATTTGTCTTTAACGCGCTTGCGTCCTTTCTCTGCCTGCTCTCGCTTTCGCTTGCTTTTTGCCGCAGCTACCTGCTTGTTATACAAATCCAAAGCCTTTTGCCAAGCAGCCTTGGCCGCTTCTCTGTGCCCAGATGCAGCCTGTGCAGCGGCTAAATGCTCGTAAACCGCAGGGTCATCTGGCTCCATAGCAATTGCTTCTTTGAGACTCTGTACCGCCTCAGCAAGGCTACCCATTTGGAAATAAACCCAACCAAGACTGTCATGAATAGAGGCATTCTCTGGTTTCAATTCTTTGGCCCGAGTTAAATAGAGAAAGGCGCGATTCAAATTTATCTTATTCTCTGCCCACCTATAGCCAATATAGTTCAATGCACCGGTATGATCAGCATTCAAAATGAGGAGCTTTTTCATGATAGCCAATGCCTGTTTTTTCTGGCCTGACTCATCCAAAAAGAGACCATAAGCATAGAGAATCTGTTCATTATCAGGATATGCTGTCAGTGCACGAACAAAAGTTTTACAACACGCTGTATCTTGCTCTGCGTCCTGATACATCCCAGCTAAAAGTAGCCAAACATCTGGGCTAAGTTGGTTATCTTGTTCTTTTAAAGCCGTCTCTAGTCTTTGGATTGCCTCTTGCTCACGCCCTAACTCTTTCAGGACGCGCACTTGAAGACTAAGACCATCTTCATATTCCTCTGCCTCTGCGTTAATTTGCTCAAGGGTTTTCAAAACTTGCTTATATTTTTCCTGCTGAAACTGTAATGCACCAAGCAGATAACGAGCTTCAGACAAGTCTTTCTCTTTGCGCAAAATATCTTTCAATAAGCGAATAGCCTTATGATACTCTTCCCAACGGATATAGAGTTTAACAACTGTCAATTCAGCTTGCTCAGGATTACCAGTCAGTTCTTTGAGCCGCTTTAGCTCCTTCATTGCTTTTTGCTCTTTATTTTGAAGCAAATAAGTATGAATCAGGCCAATTCTTGCGTCCTCGTTCTGCTCGTCCTGTGCAATGAGTTCCTTGTAGATCTTGGCGGTTTGCCTATATTTTTTCTGCTGAATCAGCACTTCAGCCATTTCTAACTGTAGCCCTTCTAAAGGGTTGAGGCTAAAAGCCTGCTGATAATGGTCAATAGATTGGGAAAGCTGTCCCTCCGCAGCAAGGAGACGAGCCAGCAAAAGGTGCGCAGGATAGGAGCGATTGTCTCTTGCCAAAACTTCTTGCAAGGCTGCTTTGGCCTGCTCAGGCTTGTTTTCAGAAAGATGTAGTTCACTGAGAAGAAGCAACGGGGCAGTGTCTTCAGGATTCAGTTCGTGCGCTTGCCTGTACTGTTCAGCAGCCTCTTGCAGTTTTCCTTCATCAATGAGCAACTGGGCAAGCTGCATTCGTGCGCCAACTTCTTCTGGATGACTGTGCAGATAATCCCGCAGTCGAGTAGCAGCCTCATTGCGGCGGTTCATCCGCACGAGCAAGGACGGTAGCTTGCTTATAACAAAATTGGCATCAGGATCACAGATCAGTGCCTTTTCATAGGCTTCCAAGGCAGCATCATATTTTGCCTCTAATTCAGCATGGCGGCCCCAGAGAAAATAAAAATAGCTACAGCTCCGATCAGTGCCATCCTCTTTACTGAGGACAGTCGCTGTTGCAGCACTGGTGCTAGATGATAAAGGCAAGTGGTTAGCAGGAGCAGTTTTATTTTCTGCGCAGCCACTACTTGAAAGCAACAACAGAGTAAGTGGTAATGCCTGAGAGAGTTTCAGTAAGAAACGAATAGAATAGCGAGGAGAAACCATTGGTGATTGCGGTTGCATCTGGTTGGCAGGAACTGATAAACTATGTCGCAGTTATAACATGAGCGGCTCAGTTACACAACAAATTCAGTGGCAGGTTTAGCTGAGATTAGTTAACCTGAAATGCAAAATAAACAGCGTGACAATGATGATAGAACAGCATTCTTTTCCCTTCCAGTTCAACAGTCAAGCCTGTCGTTCTTGCGGTGGTCGCTGTTGTCGAGGTTTGGGTGGCTATGTCTGGATTAGCTTGACCGAACTGAAAGACATGGCCACGGCAAAAGGTATAGATACAGCACTATTTGCTCAACAGTACGTGCGGCAGATACAGGGCAGACTTTCCTTGCGCGAGCGGCTCATTAACGGTGAACACTTCTGCTGCTTCTTTGACTCAATCCTCTGCTCTTGCACGATCTATGCAAACAGGCCAGAGCAGTGTCGTAGCTTCCCATTTTGGGAAAAGTTTAAACAAAATTATAAGGAACTATTACAGGAATGTCCTGGAATTACCGTGCGTGATTAATCCTATTATCAAAGCTAAAAGCTATTACGACTTATGTATATCAACGGTAAAGCATGGCGCAGCATCTGGCTGGAAAAAGATGGTCAAACTGTTGGAATTATTGACCAGACCAGACTGCCTCATCAATTCAAGACTGTTCAATTACTGAGCGCAGATGATGCAGTCACAGCTATCCGAGACATGCTGGTACGCGGTGCTCCTTTGATTGGCGCAACCGCTGCTTGGGGTGTTTTTCTTGGTCTCCAAGAGGATAGCTCTGATAAAGGATTAGAGACAGTTTGTACAAAATTACTGGCAGCCAGACCAACAGCAGTTAATCTGCGGTGGGCTGTGGAACGAATGCGAAGCGTACTTGCTATTCTGCCGCCAAAAGAGCGCGTAGCCGCAGCTCGCAGCGAGGCAGCAGCTCTCTGTGAGGAAGACGTGCAGCTCAACGAGGCTATTGGTGAACAGGGATTACGTTTGATTACTGAACAATATGAGCGCAAAAAACGGCCAATCAATATCCTTACTCACTGCAACGCTGGCTGGCTGGCCACAGTTGACTGGGGCACTGCCTTAGCTCCAATCTATAAAGCGCAGGCCGCAGGCATTCCTCTGCATGTTTGGGTAGATGAAACTCGGCCGCGCAATCAAGGTGCGCATCTTACAGCTTGGGAATTGGCCGCAGCAGGTATTGAGCATCGTTTAATTGCAGACAACAGCGGCGGCCATCTCATGCGGCAGGGCCGGGTTGATCTCTGTATCGTTGGCAGTGACCGCACCACGGCAAGCGGCGATGTCTGCAACAAGATTGGCACCTATTTAAAAGCCTTGGCTGCTGCGGATAATAAGGTTCCCTTTTATGTGGCTCTCCCTAGCTCGACGATTGATTGGGATTTAACCGACGGCATGGCGATTCCAATTGAGGAGCGAGCGGAAGAGGAAGTGCTCTTTGTTTTTGGTCAGGCTGAAGACGGCAGTATCCAGAAAGTGCGTATTGCCCCAGAGCAGACACGGGCAAGCAATCTGGCCTTTGATGTGACTCCAGCTCGCCTTGTTACTGGCCTGATTACTGAACGTGGTGTTTGTGCGGCTAGTAAAGAAGGATTGCTAGAGCTGTTTCCTGAGCAGGGCTGAATTTACCAATACCACTTCAGCTCAAGCGAAACGTTGCTGTTTTCTGCCTCTCTTTGTTCCAGTCCGGCAAACAGAGAGAGTTGCTCAGATAGGCTCCACTGCATTTCCGCCCGCAAAAATGGTACTACATCACCCTGATAATCAGCCGTTTCCAGTCCGGCTAATAGACGACCTTTAAGGCTTCCTTGTCCTGCTAGCAGCGCAGCATGGGGGCGTAAGCGGAAATACGGCTCCAAGCTGTGCGCGGCAGCATCGGTCATAACATACGCTGTGAGTTGCTGGCCTATTTTCCATGCTCGCCCGACTCCAAAAGCAAACAGCGCATCATAATCGTCCTGATCTTGAGCAATACCAGTGCGGAGTTGCCACGACCACGGGCTGTCGTCTTCAACAGCAAAGGTACTGGTTTTGATTTTGCGAATGCGGATTACATCAAGATAATCCAAAAAGAGTTCATCCTCGTTGCCGCCTAAGCCAATACTCGTATCTAAGACAGCCAATTCATCGCCTGCCAAACTGTTTCGCCCTAAAGTTTCTTGAATAAAAGGTGCCCAGCGTAGGCGCAAATGCGCTCCTTGCTCTTCCTCATAACCAAAGCCAAAGCCAGTTAACATCGGACGATTGCCTACTGCTGGCGAGTCCAGTGCAGGTGGCTCTTCTCGTGGCTTACTACTTGCTGGCAGGAGAAAACGAGCAGGCAAGATCTTGTTTTTTAGAGCTTTAGTAGCTGCGCTCGGAGCAGGTTGCTCGGCAGTGAGCCGGTAATTGGCATAAGCCAGCAAGGTATCCAAAACCTCAGCCTGTCGTTCCTGCTTCAACCCGGTTAATTCGGCCTGTATCGTATCTGGTCCTTTTTGGATAACGGCTTGTGCGACCTCTTGCTCTTCTGGTTTCAGCAGGCTGAACTGATGGTGTAGTCGTCGCTGGGCGGAGGGAATGAAACGCACTGTGCTGATCAGCCCTGCTTGTCCTGCTGCCTTTTCAGCATGGTCAATAGCTTCAAGGCGATGAAAAATTTCTACTGGGGCGTACCAGAGTTTAGCATGTTCTAAAACTGGCTGATCAAGAACGAGATCTAACAGTTCCGCTAGGCGATAAGCGCAGTTTTCATCAAGAAAGTAATAAGTAAATTTCTTACCCAAGATTTCCCAGAGATGCAGAATAAGCAGCGTTCGTTGCGCATCAGAAAGATGCAGCTCATAGTCCCAGATGTCCCGAAACTCAGTGCGAGAATAGACCAAATCTTGGGTGTAGAAATAACGATCAGAGAAACCAGCCTGATAGCCACCACCCAGCCCGTACAAAATATAGCGTAAGATAGGCTCATCTTTTGGCACCAAAGCTCCATAGCTGACGGTCAGATCAAAGAGTCCAGCCTGATCGTCCCGCACTCCTGTGTTGAGCTTGAGGAGAGCATGACCAAACACTGAAGCTGGGTTGCCAAGATAGCCGCTGACCAAAAAGAGACTAATTGATTGGACTTTTTTTGGCAGCGACCAGTGAACAAAAGTCTTGCACTGTGACGGGGCAAGTGTGTAATCTGGCAAATTGATTTGTTGCGAAAGCCAGTAATAACGAGCCGGAAAACGACAGCGAGCATGATTATCCCCATTTTCTGGCCAGGGCGCAGTATAGGCGGCAACGGTGGCTAACAACTCAGCTTGAGCATTGTGATGACCTTCAGGGGAGAGAAAAAAATCCTTACTCAGGATTTCACTCTGCTGACCATCCTTATCAAAATGAAGGAGCTTGAGCCAAGTCGGACTTTGCGCGAGCTGCTCGGCTTGCGCTGGACTGAGGAGAAGAACAGGAAATTCTGCATAAGCCACAGAGGCAAACGTGCAGAAAAGAGTGCAGAAAAAAAAGAAGGCAGCCGGAGGCCGCAACAAGAAAGAAGTGCGCATCTGGCTGCCAAAAGAAAATACAGGCACTGTTGCGCGCCTGTAGATAATCTTAGCTCCTGCTCTCTGGTTGACGGAAAACTAAATTGTACAGATTTTCGGCTTTCTGGAAGCGGCTCTGGTCAGCATAAGCTACAGTAGCAACTGAAGCCGCAAAATCCTGGCGCAGACCTGCGGTGAAAGAGGCTTTGCCCTCTTCGCCCACTCCAGCTAGCGCAGCCAGCGAATCCAAATATTCGCCCTGTCCCCGTGCCAAATCAGCTTCCAGCGGCTCATAGGCATTGTTGATAAAAGCAGCAGCCAAGGCTTGACCACCTTGGCAGGTCTCTGGTGAGGAGACATTGGAGATAATAGCGGTGGTGCCAAGGTCAAAAGTAACGTTGGTCACGGCTGCAACTGCTGGGGTACGGGGGGCAATAAGTGCACCAAGACCACAATCCGTGTAAATGTCAGCAAATTCTCTGGCAGCAGCAGTCTGTGCCAAAGCCAAGGACGCAGCAAAAACTAAGGTAATGGTTTTCATGTTTTTCCGAAGCATAGTATCTCCTAGCGGTTCTGTTTGCGAGAAGCCAAAAATGGCAATTTCTCCTGCGGTGCTGCAAAAAAAGCCTTCATTTCAGCTTACTCAGAGAAAAGCGGTATGTCAACAGCAGATTCCGCTTCATTTTTTTGGCTATTTAACGTATTATAATAATGAAATCAGAGAGTTTTTATTTCGGTCAGGAGGGAGATATGAACAGAAAGATTCTTGCCGCAGTTGATGGCTCCGTACACAGCTCTAGCTGTCTTGATTACTTGATTCGCCTCTTTCGCCACGATCAAGAGTTTTCTGTTGATCTGCTCGGAGTTGTTTCAAGCAACACCTCCTTTCCTTGCCAGCAGGCTGATTGCAAAAAAAGATTCTCTCATTATCTCAATGATGCGAGCAATCGACTGCAACGAAATGGCTTTGATGCAGATCGGGTTGGAGTCTCTCTGTTGGCCTCTCCCTGTGGTCCTGCTGCTGCTATTCATCAGCATGCACTCCTTGGCAAGTACGATAGTTTACTCATTGGGCGGCGGGGTATGGGGCGGATTGGTGAACTCCTACTAGGTAGCGTTTCTTCAGAGTTGCTCAATCGCTGTCATGAAGTACCAGTTTGGTTACTTGATGGCGATGTTTCCTCAGCTCGCTTTCTGTTAGCAGTGCATAGCAGTCCAGGTTCCCTTTTAGCCGCTGATCATCTGGCCTTTATGCTTAGTGGATGTCCTGATACGGAAATTTTTCTCTACCATTCCTTTGCCTTGTTTGGTTCAGCTCCGCCTGCACCATTGGAAAACTTCCATAAAAAATGGGGCACCGATTGGTGTAACAAACACTTGGATTTTGACACCTGTCTTTATAAGGCGCATACGCGAATTCTGCAAGAAAATGGGATTACAGACCGACAGATTACCCCGATTCTGCCACGTCGAGATTTTGAGGTTGGTCATGATCTGCTTCGCCACGCGGAACAGCATGGCTGTGGCACGATTGTTGTTGGCCGTCGAGGAGCATGTGAGGCAAAGAATTTTTTACTCGGCGGCGTGTCAGACCGGATGATCCGCCAAGCAGAAAACTTGGCAGTCTGGATTGTGGGTTAATTCAGAAAGATCAAGGCCAGACATTGAGAATGCTTCCTAGATGGGATAAGATAAAAGCAGTCAAGCTGCAAGCTGTAGTCTTTTACTACTCCTGCTCATTATGGAAAAACACCAATGAAGCCTGTTGAACTGCGAGAAAATGTCTGGTGGTTAGCCAATCGTTCTGACTCTCTTCTGGAGGTAAATGTTTATCTCCTCTGCTATCCGCATGAAAAAGGACAGGCCAATCTTCTTGTTGATCCTGGCCCGCCAGAAATCCTTACTTGCCTCCAGAAAGGTACTGTGCCGATCATTGGTGGCTTAGAGAATATTCATGGTGTTTTGATCAATCATCAAGACCCTGATGTTTCTACGAATGCGGCCTATATCCAGAAACTCAATCCTAAGTGTATGACGGTTGCCTCGGAAGATACTTGGCGACTGATTCATTTTCTTGGCCTTAAAGCGAGTCTTTTTAAAGCAGTGGAGAGCTACCGCAACTACCGCGCAAGTATGCCAGGCGGTCACCGCCTCCACTTTGTTCCTTCGCCTTTCTGCCATTTCCGAGGCGCAATGATGTATTATGATGAGCGCAGTCGGATTCTTTTTTCTGGGGATCTTTTTGGTGGTCTTTCTTACACGCCTGATCTCTATGCGACATCGGCTTCTTGGGAAGGTATTAAAACCTTCCATCAGCTCTACATGCCTTCACGAGATGCGCTTCGTCTCGCAGTTTCTCGTATCCGTAATTTAGATCCGCAGCCAGAGATAATAGCACCGCAGCATGGCTCGCTTATCCAAGGTGATTTGCTTAAAGATTTTATTGATCGGATGTATAATTTAGATGTTGGCCTCGATCTGCTTATTGCTGGCGAAAAAGAAGAAAATTACCTTGGCGCGGTTAATGAAATTTTAGACGAATTAGAAAAGGAAGAGTCTGCTGATGCCTTAGCCAAGGGTATTGCTGCTCTCAATCAAGACCGATCTTTCACCAGCATCATGACCTTTGCTGGAACAAGAGTGACTGGCTTTAAAGTTGATCCCGCAACTGCAATTAAGAGCCTACTTGCCCATCTCCGTGAGCATGGCGACTTAGGATTAGAAAGTCTGGTCAATTTAGTGGCTCTCAAAGTTCTGATTGGTCGCAATATTCCAATAAGCGATATTTTACAGCAGGCTAGTGGTGCGGAGCTGCCTGACTATTTTGAATAAATGCACCATCGTCTGCCATGAACCGTAAAAATATCTTAATTGTTGACCGAGACAAAGATTTTATGATGGAGCTGCGTGAGGCGTTTCAGCCCTATAATAGCAGCTATCAGACGGCCTTTGCTTCCAGCTTAACCAAGGCCAGAGAAATACTCGGACGCTTCATGGTTCACCTCGTGCTGGTCAATGTGCATCTTGCTGGAGAAAGCGGGATTGATCTTCTCTTGCATGTTCGTCGCCACTACGCAGATACCTATCTCATCCTTTACAGTGCTCATCTTACTGAAGAGCTAAAGCGTTCTGCTTATCACGGTGGAGCGGCAGCAGTTATTGAATCCCCGTTTCGTTTTGAAGACTTGCTCCACATGATTACCGGCATTTTCTTCAAAGATTCTGGCAGTAGTTTTCTTGATGCAGTACATCTTGCTGATCTGCTTCAGCTCATTGGTATGGGCCGCCATTCTACAGACGTAGTTGTAATTGGTTCTAGTCAGAAGCGCGGTGTAATCCGTATCCGTAAAGGCAAGGTGATTGAGGCTGAGGCTTGTGGCAAACGAGATGTGGATGCAGTAACAGAAATGCTTTCTTGGCAATCTCCGACTATTAGAACCTGCCGGGCCTCTACCAATATAAGTGCATCATCTCAGGCGGTTCCGCTGCATGATGTACTCATGAAGGCTGTTGCTCAATTAGATGAAAATAATGCAGCCGCAGCGTCACATTCTTGATTTACTACACTCTATTGCCAAGAGAATGGTGTGTTTTTCACCTGAATTTTTGCCATGATTCCTCCAAAAAATTATATATGTTGAAAAAGTTTAATTTTAAAACTCGATAACAGAGAGTACATTTCCATTTCTATTCAGGGTGAATATTTGGTTCTCGATGACATATCCTCCAAAAGAATTTTTTGCACGGTATTTACAACGCACTATATACCCGGTGTCTGTTTCTTGAACAGGACTCCATTCTATAGCTTGAAACGAATCAGGCTCCTTTAAATATCGTTTTAAATATCTTTCAACTTGATAAACAGAACCATCCCAAGCACTGTTTGATACCGTTTTGCTTGAAGTACTACTTTGAGTTGTCGAAGTAGTGCCTGTAACCATTGCATATACCAAAAAGATAAAGAAGCAGCTAGGAATCAACAATAGGCAGCCGCATCCGAACTTTTGCATGTCTTTTTCTTCTTTTGATAGTTCTTTCTTTATCTTTATAGGCTCCCCGCAATGTGGACAACTCTTAGCATTTTTTGAGATTTCTTTTTTGCAGGCCGAACAGTTGATAATATTTTCCTGGCGTTGCTCTTGAAATCGCTTCCTTCTTATCTCCTCTTCCTTTCTACGTCTCGATATTTCCTTGATTTTATTAAAAAGAACCCCACATGATGGGCATTCATTTTGCTTTGGATCATTTCTCTGATGCCCACATTTAGGGCATGTTTTGGTCGGTGTAGCTGGTGCCCCCTTGGGTTTTGGCGATGGCGATGCAGGAACAGGGTTAAGGAGAATATTTTTTCCACAGGCTTTACACTTTGCCTGCTTTGCACCTACTGGAATCTTGTTTTCATCAATGGTATATTTTTTATGACAAGTTGAACATTCTATAATCATATTAGCTCATATAACGAATGCTAAATTCTAATTATCCTGTTCATAAAAAACTTGAACAGTTTTGAATATAGCCTGCTAACAGGCTACCAGCAGCATCAGGCTTTTGCATTTCGGCAACATAGCCGATCAGCCACAGCCAGTCAATGCACTGATTCTCCTCGTAGCTCCGCTCGATGTCGGCCAGTTTCGCCGAGACCGCCTACAACTGCTGCTCCAGCAGGCGGCGTTCGCCGTCATCCGCCGCAAAGCCGGACTCCCGCAGCTTCCTGAACAGCTCTTCCTGCTGCTGCTCCAGTATGGCCTTGAGCTGCGCCTCGTCTAAACCGTAATTAACCGAGACATTGCCCTTGGCATCAATCACCGGCGACTGATCGCCTGTTGTCATCTGCATGTCGCCCACTCCTGCCAGAAAGTGTATTTTTTCTACCTTTTCATCCAAGAAATAGATGAGCAAACAGTCTGCGTCTATTTCTTTATCTATTTTTTCTATTAAAAGGCAGGCGCGGACTATGAGAAAATAGAAAAAATATACCTTCTCATAGTCCGGGCCGGATTTTTCGACGGTCGCAGAACACTCCGCCAAGCCCACCGGCTCATTGCTTGTACTTGATCTTCACATCTTCCTTGGCCTCGATTGCCGGGCTTTGTCCGCCCTGCGTGACCGCTCGTCCCGCGCCTGCTTTTTTCCCGCCGGACAGTGCGCCGCCGTAGCTGATTGTCACCTTGCCACCGCTGCGGACTGAAGGGCTTTGCTCGCCTATCGTATTGAGATTATTTTTTTCTCCATCAGCAGCTTTCAAAAGCGGTAGGCCAGTAATGATGCTGCCCAGCAAACAGCCGAGCAGCGGTATCGAAAGGGCACGATCATTCCACGTCAGCACCGCAAGGGCAAGCAAGGCCGTGAGACTGAGCAAAAAAATCACTTGGAGCGCATCTAAATGGCCTGCCGAGCTGCGCTTCCGCTTTCTGCCCAAGAAAAACCAAAACGCCGCCGCAAGCAGGAAGACAATTCCAGCCAGAACCAGCGGGTGTTGAAGATGCTTGATCCATTCTCTCATGATATTCAATTGCTCCTGAATGTGAACATGGCGTTCCGCGCAACATAGCCGATCAGCCACAGCCAGTCAATGCACTGATTCTCCTCGCTGCGCCACCCCGGAAAAATGATGCTTTTTGCAAATAAACATGCTAAAGAAAATATCGTGGCGGCTTATCACCCGTATAAAAAAATGATTCAGGTGCTTCAGAAAAAAAAACGCTGTTTCGGTGTATTGATTGGTGGCTCCGGCTTAGTCGGCGGAACCTTGGCTCATTACTTCAAAACCAAAACACCAGATAGCTTTGAAATTCGAGCACCTAGCTCAAAAAAATTATCTATTCGTAACGCCCAAGACATTATCGTTTATCTCCAGCGGGTCAGGCCAGACTTTGTTATCAACGCGGCCATGTCCTCGCTTGATTCAGATGCCCAGCTTGCCTTTGAGGTCAACTATCTCGGTGCGGTCAATCTTGGCCGGGCCTGCTGTGCTCTTGGTATTCCTTATATTCATATCAGTTCTGCCGCTGTTCTCCCGTCTGGTGAAAATTTGACTGAAGAGGAGCAGCTTCCTCTGACTGCCAACTTAAACAACTATGCAAAATCTAAGCTGATGGCAGAAAAGACTTTGGAACACATGATGCAAGAGCATGGCTTAAATTGCACTATTATCCGGGTCTCCATTGTTTACGGCGAGCATGATCATAAAATTCAAGGTTTTCATCGTCTGCTTTTTGCGATTGCTGATGAGGCCATTCCCTTTCTTTTCACCAAGCGGGGTGTGAAGCATTCTTATACCAATGCGGCAAAACTGCCTTATTTTGTCCATCATGTTTTACTGCATCGAGAGGAATTTTCCGGCCAAATCTATCATTTTGCAGACAAAGATCCTGTGCCGCTTGATGATCTGATTCTGACTATCCGAGCTTATCTGGAAGTGAAGAATCCAAGGGAGATTTATGTTCCCTATTCTTTGGTCATCACAGGAAGGTTTATCCTAGAGCGGATAGCCGCTATACTAGGCTGGTTCGGCATTAATGCCCGTTTGCCGCCGGAATATATGTTTCTCAAAGATGTTTACCTGCCGCAGGTTCTATCGATCAAAAAATTACAGAAATCTAGTTTTGTTGATCCTAAACCAGACGAAAATATCTATACGCGCTTACCGAGACTGGTTAGTTATTATCTGACTCGCTGGTCGCACCTTAATCTCATTACTCGTTTTAAAGATCAATATCTTGGCAACGATCTGGAGCAAGAATTTCTTTTGCGCCCTGATGAACTGCTCCAGAGTATTCATGCTGATTCCACTGCACCTTGGCCTGCGCTCTTAGAACTAGCAGCTTTAACCGAGCCGTTAAACTTGAGCACGGAAGATGTTGATTAAGCAAAAAACACCTTATGTCTTCGATTTCATCACCAATACAGTTCTTACGCGGCCTACTGGCTTTGCTTACTATTCCACCTCTGACTGCGGCGGTCTGTCTTAGCGCAGTAGCTGATGTGCGCTGCTTCCGTCGTTCTAAGGCCAAGGCCCAGCAGTTTCCCTGTTTCTGGGGACGATTGCTTTGCCGAATCGCTAATATTCAGGTACGAGTGGAAGGCCGCGAGCAGCTTGATCCTGCTAAAACCTATATTTTTATTGGTAATCATGCAAGCATGGCAGACATACTTGCTTTTCAAGGTTATATTGGCCATGATTTTCGCTGGATCGCCAAAAAAGAGCTGTTTGCCATTCCAATCTTTGGTTCAGCCATGCAGTCGGTTGATTTTATCCCTATTGATCGTTCGCACGGGCGCGGAGCGATGAAAAGTCTCCTAGCAGCAGCAGAACGCATTGCTCATGGCAGCTCAGTAATTCTTTTTCCTGAAGGGACCCGCAGTTTTGATGGGCATCTCCAGCCTTTTAAAACCGGCGCAATTATGCTGGCTCTCAAGGCTGGCGTGGAAGTAGTGCCAGTAGGTTTTAATGGTACCCATCAGGTAATACCCAAAGGAAAACTGCTCTCGCGGGGCGGTGAGGTGGTCTTGCGCATTGGTACACCGCTTTCAGTCAGCAATTTTAACGCCAAAGATAAGCAGGAGCTGGCAACACTGCTTCAGCAGCGAGTAGCTGCGCTGCTTGATACCTGTCATCTACCGCTGCCAGAGCCAGAACAGCAAGCCGCAGAGAACAAATCGTAATTTCTTTGCCAAATCAGTCTCGCACGTGGCATAATATTTTTTATCTTCTGAACAATATATTCTTTAACATTAGATATAGGACTTGCTCATGAATCGTCCCATCCATTCGCAGTTTCCTCTTCTCTTGCTCGCCTTGCTCCTCTGCTTTTTTGCCAGCGGAAATGCCGTGGCCGCGAAGCAGAACACTCTGTTTCTGCCGTTGAAGATCAATGCGACCGACAGCAATGTGATGGCGCATCAGGCAGACATGGACTTGGAATCTGTCTTGACTGCAAGAAACTTTACCATGCTTTCTCGCTCTGCCGCAGAAGATCTCTTAGATTACCAAGGGACGTGGCCACCAGCGGCGGCTTCTTTAAGTAAGGCTTTGGAGCACAGCGGCATGGACTACGCGGCAGTTGGTAGCCTCACTGTCATTGGCGGACGGATTTCCGTTGACATGCAGATCATTGATTTACTAGAGCCAAGCAAGCCGCAAACCGCCTATAAAGAAGGTTCCTCTGTTGCTGATCTCCCGACGGTACTTGAAGGCATTTTTGCTGAGGTACTGAGCCGCACGAGCAAAGGTTTGATCATTGCCTCAGTTGCTCCAGCAGGCAATAAACGAATTGACTCTGGGGCGATCTTAGGCAAGATCGAAACTAAGCCAGGCGATGTCTACAGCCCAGACAATCTCCGGCGTGATCTGAAAGCAATCTTCAGCATGGGCTATTTTGACAATGTCAGCATTGAGGTTGATGACTCGGCCAAAGGGAAAAAAGTAACCTTCCGGGTGCAGGAAAAGCCGCTGATCAGCAAAGTTACCTTTTCCGGCTTAA
This sequence comes from Candidatus Electronema sp., assembly GCA_026645415.1. Lineage (GTDB taxonomy): Bacteria > Desulfobacterota > Desulfobulbia > Desulfobulbales > Desulfobulbaceae > Electronema. Next base: position 62,442 of record JAPEVH010000014.1, on the reverse strand, counting down.
AAGAGCTGGATGAGAAGGATGTGCAGGATGCTGCTGGGGTCAAGGCCAACACCATTCTTAATCCTGCTGCGCTCAATGATGCGGTTAAAAAAATCAGGGAACTGTATAGGAGCAAAGGCTATTATTCCGCCAAAGTCAGTTTCAAGGTGGAACATCCAGAGCCGCAGAGCGCAGCCGTAGTTTTCGACATCAACGAGGGCGGTAAAATGTCTGTTGCTGACATCCGCTTTGTGGGCAATACGTCCTTTGAGGCTAGTGAACTCAAAGGGGAGATTGAGACCGGGACATGGAAGTGGTATTCATCGTGGATTACCGGCACTGGCACCCTAAAAATGGATGTTCTGCGGCAGGATGCCGACCGACTAGCAGTTTTCTACAGCAATCATGGCTTTATTGATGCCAAAGTAGCAGAACCAGAAGTGAATCAGAACGGCAATGACCTGCTGATCACCTTTACGATTGAAGAAGGCCCCCGTTATAAGCTCGGCTCAATTGATGTGGACGGCGACCTGCTTAAGAGCCGGGAAGAGCTGCTTGCCATGCTAGACATTCGCAAGGAGCAATTTTTCAATCGGAAAGTTCTCCATGATGATATTCTCAAGCTGACGGATTTGTACGCTGAACAGGGCTATGCCTTTGCAGAGATTGATCCAAAGGTTAAAAAATCAGCAGAAAATAAGACCATAGATCTGCTCCTCAAAATAGATCGGGGTAACTTAGTTACTGTTAACCGGGTGGAAATCCAAGGCAATACCCGCACCAGAGACAATGTTATCCGTCGGGATTTAGCAGTTGAGGAAGGCGGCACATTCAACTCAAAGGCATTACGCGACTCCGTGAAAAAGCTCAACCGGCTTGGCTTTTTTGAAGATGTCAACGTTATGCCCAAGCCAACGGCAGACGGGGGACAGATGGATGTCTTAGTTGCGGTCAAAGAGCGGGCCACAGGTCAGTTCAGTATTGGGGCGGGCTACTCCTCGTCTGATAAACTGATGTTTATGGGTGAAATATCTGAGGATAACTTCCTTGGTCTTGGCACCCGGCTTTCCTTTACTGCTAATCTCAGCTCGGTAACCACCAAGTACAACCTCTCTTACACAGATCCACGTATTTTTGATTCCAGAGTTTCCGCAGGCGTTGATGCCTTTAACTGGGAGCGCGAGTATACAGACTACACTAAGTCGTCTAAAGGCGGCGGTCTGCGGCTTGGTCATCATCTGATTGAAGAGTGGCGGATTTATTACGGCTATAGTTGGACTGATACCACCTTGAAAGATATTTCTGAGGACGCTTCTGCCTATATCCTTGAATCAGCCAAGATCAACATCACCAGTGCATTTAAGCTGTCCTTTGTTCGTGATACCAGAGATAAACTTTTCAACACAGATTCTGGCTCCAAAAACAGCATAAGCGTTGAATATGCAGGTGGTATTTTTGGCGGCGAAGCTGAGTACACCAAAGTAGAGGCATCTAGCGGCTGGTATCATCCACTTCCATTCTCAACCGTATTCCACGGCAGGTTGAGTGCAGGAAAGGCTTTTGAGAACGAGGATGGTAAGCTGCCAGTGTATGATAACTTCTATCTTGGCGGCATGAATTCAATCCGTGGCTTTAAGTCGTCCACCATCAGTCCAATCAATGCCGACAATGGCGAGAAATACGGCGGCGACAAGATGTGGTTTGCTAATCTGGAACTGTATTTCCCTCTCATCAAAGATGCCGGCGTGCGTGGGCTTGTCTTCAGCGACTTTGGTAATGTCTATGCCCAAGATGATAACTGGGATCTTAGCAGCATGAAAAAATCTGCCGGCTTAGGCGTTAACTGGTTGTCACCAATGGGGCCACTCCGTATTGTCTGGGGCTATAATCTGGACTCTCAAGCAGGCGATGAAGAAGCCCAGTGGGATTTTGCTATGGGCGGCAGTTTCTGAAAAATTAAAGGAGCAGAGCAACATAAATGACCACATGGACGTATGAGGCTTTTGAGTCTCATCTTGATGGGCGGGCAGGTATTACCGAGTTAGAGCAAAGCGTGACGCAAAAAATGGAGGAACTGGGGCTACGGGCAGAATACGCCAAGATTGCAATGAGCAACATCATCGGCGGCATAGCCAGAGCAGTGGTCTATTATCCAGAAACAACCATTACCCTAGCACCAATACGAAAACTCTCTGGCTGGCTTAAAGGTGATGTTAACGTCATTGCTGATTCAGCCGATACCACCTGCTATCATGAGGAGATGTATCAGGGTATTGCCGAGTTACTCAGTTCCTTGTCGGACGCACAATCCGCCAGAAGTCAGATTGCTGCTACAGCCTGTAGAAACGGCTACGCAACAGTAACGCTTTGGTATCCAGCAGAGGTTTCTTAGGGCCTGTTAGTTGACACGTATTTTCTCCAAGTTTAGCAGACGAAATGATACAAATATTTCCTGTAGTAACAGCTTGCTAAACTTGGTTGTGTATGTGATCAGTTTGTGTTGCTACAGCTATATCAAAAAAAAGTCAATATTCCACACTTGCTTGATCAGCAAATAACAGTTTATAATATATATTTTCCTTGACATTATGGTATTTCTTTGTAAAGTTGACAGAGTGAGTGGTTCCGCAGTATAAAAAAGTAAGTCTATAAATTATGAATCTCTCTATCGAGATTGGACAAAACAACACAATACGGAGGATGCTAAAATGAAAAAGCAAATTATATCTGGACTCGTTGGAGTTGCTGCACTAATGCTGGCAACAGCAAGTTTTGCTGCTTCTACCATCTGCACATCGGGTACTCTCACTGCTGTCGGTTCTGGTGATCTGGATGCTGCTACCAAAGTAGGAGCAGCAGATATCTATAACATAAGATGGATCGACGTTACATGCACCAGTGATACCACGCTTAGTGGTAGATATTATTTCCACAAAACTACAGATCCAGATGGAAAAGCCGCAGCAGCATTAACTGCTTTGTCAGATGGCAAAACTGTATCCTATTCCTTATATATTGGTAATCCGACAAATACATATATTGTCGGCTTTAGTGTGAACAGCAATTAAAAATTGCCGAATCATACTACTTACAGCAATATGTTTATATTGCTGTAAGTAGTATTTCTTGTAATCCTTTGTTACTTCAATGTTTAAATGACCGCTGGCCAGTAAACATCATCGCTACCTGCGGGTTAGCCTCATTACAGGCTTCAATGGAAGCATAATCTCGCATTGAGCCACCTGCCTGAAGAATAGCCCCGATTCCTTCACGAATACCTACATCTGCTCCATCGCGGAAAGGGAAAAAAGCATCTGAGATCATGATAGAGCCGGGCAATCCAGCCTTATCTGCTTTTACCTTCGCATCAATTTCCTCTTTATCTGCTGCATCCCGCTTACCCTGAGATACTTCGAGTGCCAGATCGGCATAAGGAATACCAAAACGGTCAAAGCAGGTGATGTCTGCATATTTTACATACGCCTTGTAAACCGCAATTTCTGCCACGCCAACCCGATCTTGCTCGCCAGTGCCAATACCGGTAGTGCAACCATCCTTGACATAGATAACTGAGTTGGAGGTCACGCCATGCTCCACAGCCCAACCAAAGATCATGTCATCCAGCTCCTGCTGTGTAGGCTGACGTTCACAGCGGTACTCTTTGCCTTTCCATGTCGCAACTGCTGGTTTTAGATCCGCAGCAGAGCGAATGGAATTAACTGCTGACTGCTGGAGAATAATGCCACCGTCAATCAAAGATTTGAAGTCAACAAAGCGATATTTTTCAAACTCCGCCAACTTAGCAATACCATCCATGCGAATGACCCGCAGATTTTTCGCCTTGGCAAGGATTTCCAAAGTGCCGTCCTCAAAGTCTGGCGCACAGACTACTTCTAAATAATTCTGGCTCATCAGCTCGGCAGTTTCCTTATCCAAGGCCCTGTTAACAATCACTGCCCCGCCGAAAGCAGCAATTCGGTCAGCCCGATTCGCTCGGTTATAGGCATTTGCTAAACAGGTGCCAAGTGCTGCACCGCAGGGATTGTTGTGCTTGAGGATAACGGCAGCGGGTTTGTCCATCAAATATTTGATGATATTCAGACCATTATCCACATCGGTCAAGTTGATTTTTCCAGGATGCTTACCCACTTGGAGCATATCCTCTACTTTGATACCACTGACCAAGGCATTACCCGGCTCAATAAATTTGCAGTCGCCAAGCACAAGGTTACCGTTGACTAATTCATACAAGGCAGCCTCTTGATCTGGGTTTTCACCATAACGCAGGCCGCGCTCATCAACACTGCCATCTCCCTGCGGAATTGCCCATGTTCGCTTGCGATAGACTAGGGTTTGCTCACCAAAAGAAATAGTCATTTCCATTGGAAAGGAATCGCCAAGAATGGTTGAGTACATCTTTTTTAGGTCGCTCATACAGTTTGCTCCGGTAGTTGAAAAAGTACTATCAAGTGGTATTTGATAGTTGTGAACAATAATTCTGCGGACGGGGAAAAAATTGGACAGAGGCCAGAACGTCTCAGACTCTCTTGATTGCGCCCATCACCTCTCGTACAAGCTGTTCTCTACGAGATTTTTCAAGCGGAATCTGGCAGCGAATCAGGTTAGCATAGACCCCAGCCCGTTCTGTTTGGCCAAGAAAGATCATGCCAACCAAGCGATTCTGATCAAAGAGCAGTTTGCGGTAACTGTTGCCACAGGCTTCGGCAAAAACAGTATATCGGCCTTGAGGATCATCTAACACACCTGCCGAAAGCAGAGGTAGTCCAGCGATTTCTGTGCTGTTCATCACAGAAAGCAAAGGCGGCAGAACAGCGCGGCCACCGCTCATACAACAACCTGCTACCCTGCCACTGTGCACAGCATTGCTCCAAAGTCCGCTTACAACTGTTTTACCATCAGCCTGATCAATAAACTGAATAAGATCACCTGCGGCATAGATGTCTGGTACCGAGCTTTGCATCTGTTGATTTACCACGATACCGTGTTCTATCTCCAGACCAGCATTTTTAAGAAAGTCGATATTTGGTTTCACGCCTACTGCTAGAATAACCATATCAGCAGTGACAGTACGGCCTGAAGCAAGGCGAAGAGTATTGACTTTTCCTGCTGAGGTCACGATTTCTTCTGAATCTTCTTCAGTCAGAAGCGTCATGCCTTTACTTCGGAGCCGTTCGGCGATTGCATCTGCTGCAAAAGAATCTGCCCGCAGCGCTAGGATATGCGGCTGCTGCTCAATCACGGTAACTGACAAGCCAGCTCGAAACAGGGCTTCAGCAGCTTTGATCCCAACCAGACCGCCACCAATTATGGCAACAGTTTTGCAATGAAGCAGATACTGCCTGATTTTGACGGCATCATCTAAGCTGCGTAAAGCAAAGACACCTTCACTTTTTGCGCCCGGTAAATCGTCTAGCAGCATCACCGGTGCGCCACCAGCAGCTAAAAGCAATTTACCGTAGCGCAGTTCTCGTCCTGATCTCAATCTCACGAGATGCTGTTTTGACTCAACGCCAATACACTGGTCATGTAGCAGCTCTGCTCCCAACACAGTGGGCGGATGCTCAGCAAAGAGAATTTCATCTGCGGTGCGGCTGCCGTCCAGCAAATAGGGGATGAGTGGTCGATAATAGAATGGAACCGGTTCATCAGCCACCACCCGAACTTCTGCCTGTGGGGTGTTTTTACGGATGGCGGTTAAAGCTGAGGCAGCGGCTATCGAGCCACCCACAATCAAATATTCCACGTAGCCCTCTAACTTGCAAAAAATAATCGTAGAACTGGGGAATTCTTTACTCAGCCAATGAGCTTCCCCTGAACAAAATTTCCTGTCGCCGCTCTTTGGACAGCTGATCCGCATCAACCAAGCGCAGAGCTTTGGTTGGGCAGGAGGCCACGCAAGCTGGAATTTCCCGATCTGGGCAGCGGTCGCATTTCACGGCCACATGCACATCTGCATCACGGGCTACCACACCAAAAGGACAGGCCATAATGCAAGACCAGCAGCCAATGCAAAGCTCGTCTTTGCGCTGGACAATCCCGTGTTCATCTCGATACAGACTGCCTGTTATGCAGGCAGCCATGCAGGGCGAGTCATCACAGTGATGGCAGAGGATTGGTGCTTTTACCTTCCCCTGCTGCTCAATAAAAAGTCGTTTTTTCGGCGGATGAATCTGGCGAATTGCGGCGAAGAGGTTTTTCTCCTCAGCGTGCTCAACCCGGCATTGGATTTCACAGGTTCGACAACCAAGACAGCGGTCAGTCTGCACATAAATAAGTTGCATGTTCCACCTCCTTACAGACCCAGACCAGCCCGGCGTTCATCAATCACTGTGAGCAGGGCCACTGCCGCCTTAGCCGGATCTGGCTCAACAATGAAATAGCCACCCAACAGGTCTTTGACTGTTGAAGTCAGAACTTCAGTAACCAGCTTGCTGCCCAGTACCGGCGGCACCACGCCAAGATGAGTGGGCAGGCCACCCGCTACTGCCCACGTGCCAATAGCCACCGCCTTTTCCGTCACCGCTTCTGGGGCAGAGGCAACAACAGGGAGCTGGCTCACATCCACGCCGAGCTTGTTGGCAATGGCAACCGCAACATCCACAGCCCTAGGGTTGTCTACGCAAGAACCCATGTGCAGTACCGGTGGCAGTGGCCCGCCTAATCCGGCAGCTTCGCCAATAACGGTGAGCACTGCGGCCAAACCTTTGCCAGCATATCGAATAGTTGCCTCGGAGGTCATGAAGCCGTGCCGAGCGTAGGCTGAAGAAGCACAGCCTGTGGCCAAAATCAGGACATTCTCAGCCAGCAGCTTTTTGACCATCTCGATGTAGTTGTGATCCTGCGGCACCTTGACCGTGTTACAGCCGGCAAAAAGGCAGATACCGCGAATATTTCCGGCCACGATATTGTCGATCAACGGCTTGAGCGGGTCGTCCGCATTGACTTTGGCCAGTGCTGCGACAATCGCTTCAGCCGAGAAACCGGCTATCGCTGTTGAAGATTTCTGCGGAATACAGACTTTGTCTGGGTTGCGGGATTTAAAGCGTTCGATCCCTTGGCGGAGGATGGCACGGGCGCATTCCACCGCGTTCTCATCTGAGAAGGCTATGTGCTCCGCGCCTGGCATTTTGGCAATCGGCATGGTCGTGATGACCTTGGTATGGAAGCACTCGGCTGCTGTGGCTATGGCAGGCATAATGCACTGATAATCCACCACCATTGCGTCTATTGCACCGGTCATGATTGCCACCTCTTGGGAAATTGAGCTGGTGGCTAATGGAATGCCGTGCCTCATCATGATTTCATTACCAGTGCAGCAGATGCCAACCACGTTCAATCCTCCGGCGGCACCGGCTGCTTGAGCCTCGGCAATCATTTCTGGCTCAGAGGCAACTTGGGCAATAATATCGCTCAGGAGCGGATTATGACCATGCAGGGCTATGTTGACCGCATCTTCCTTGAGTACACCGAGATTGGCTTTACTAACCACTGGTTGCGGCGTACCAAAAAGAATATCAGAAAGATCAGTGGCTAAGTGACAGGCCGTGTAGTCTGCTACTGCACATTTAAGCGCACCGAGCAGGATGTTGACCGGATCCGCATCCACACCGTAGGTAGTCCGGTGCATGACTTCGGCGATGGTGCCGTCAATGCTGGTCGGCACAATGCCTAATTTGCTGAAGGTTTCTAGCCTCGCTTTGGTGACAGTCGTAGCGGCCCAGGTCAGGGCCTCACCCTTGTCGCCAAACTCGGACAGAGCCTTTTCTACCAAGTCTTGAGCGATTTCTTTACTTGAACGCCCTTCAATTGCGATACCACAGCGGCCAGCCACGGCCTTGAGCTTGACCTCGTCCTTGATCGCATAGTCTGGGGTTTTGCCTGCTAACATTTTTTTCAGCACATGAGCGATATGCAGGGCGTGGCCGCTATGCGAAGCCGTGCCACCTGCCACAGCTCTGGCCACACCACGAGCAACAATGGTATCCGCAGTTGCCCCACAGATACCTCGGTCTGGGCCTTCGCCAAAGGGATCAATGCGGCAGGGGCCTTGCATACAGTGACGACAGCAGACACCCAGCTCACCAAAACCGCACTGCGGCTGCTGGGCCTCATATCTGTCCCAAGCGGTTTTGAGCTTATTACCGCCTTTATGGTTGTTCAGCACTTCAGTAACAGCAGGGTCAATCGAACATTTCATAAATAAAACTCCTTTTTTCTACAACGAAAAATACGATATTCTAATATAACAATACATTACGCGAGTCCACCTTTTCGGACAACAAAAAGTCTATTCTATGCAGCGTAAAGTAAAGAATCGTTTGTTTAAGCAAGAAGATACTATAACCTAAGTTGCTCGCTCCGACAGTATCTACCATAAGGAAAAAAACTTGCCAAGTCTGAATCTGCTCTCGCCTGTAGACATTTCCCCTGCTTTGCGCTTAAATACCGCCTGCCAAATATATCCCCAACTCACAAACTTCTTTTATTCAATAGCCATGAATCGCGATATTTATCAGGAACCCTTAGTCAGCCGTTATACGAGCCGAGAAATGCAGGAGCTTTTCTCAGAACGCTTCAAATTTACTACTTGGCGGCGGTGCTGGATTGCCTTAGCAGAAGCGCAGCAAGAGATGGGCTTAGAGGTAGTCAGTCAAGAGATGGTGGATGAGCTAAAAAGTCACACCCAAGATATCAACTTTGAGATTGCCGCTGCCAAAGAAAAGGAAATCCGCCATGATGTCATGGCTCATGTGTATGCCTATGGCCTGCAATGTCCCAAAGCCGAGGCCATCATTCACCTTGGTGCGACCTCGCAGTTTGTCGTCTGCAACACTGACCTAATCATTCAGAAAGAAGCATTGAAGCTGATCAAAAAGGCTCTGGTCAATGTTATTGCTAATCTTGCCACCTTCTGTCGCGACTACAAGGACTTGGCAACCTTGGGTTTCACTCATTATCAGCCTGCCCAGCCTACCACAGTTGGCAAGCGCAACACTTTATATATCCAAGATCTGCTCATGGATTTGGAATACGTGGAGATGCTGGAGCAACAGGTCAAGGCACGCGGGGCAAAGGGTACGGTTGGTACGCAGGCGACCTTTTTAGAATTGTTTCATGGTGATCATGCCAAGGTGCGCGAGTTAGACCGGCTCGTGTCAGCAAAGCTCGGTTTTGAGCAAATTTTTCCTGTTACTGGTCAAACCTATCCGCGCAAACTGGATATGAAGACGGCCGAGACCTTGGCTGGTATTGGTGCTTCAGCGCATAAGTTTGCCGTTGATCTGCGCCTGCTCTCTAATCTTAAAGTGCAGGAAGAACCGTTTGAAAAAAAACAGGTCGGCAGTTCGGCAATGGCCTACAAACGCAATCCAATGCGCTCTGAGCGCATGACCGGCTTGGCCCGTAAACTGATGGGCTTACCTGCCAATTTTGCTGCCACTGCTGCCAATCAATGGTTTGAGCGAACCTTGGACGATTCAGCTATCCGGCGCATGGACATTGCCCAAGCCTTTTTACTCAGCGACGCGATACTCCGGCTCTATGTTAATATCACCAATGGAATTGTGGTGTATCCGAAGCAAATTGAACGACATCTGCGGGCGGAACTGCCGTTCATGGCAACCGAAAAAATCCTCATGGCCTGCGTTGCCTTGGGCAAGAGTCGTCAGGAAATGCACGAAGTGATCAGGGAACATTCAGTGGCTGCTGGGCTGGCCGTGAAAGAAGAGGCGTTGGATAATGACCTCCTGCTCCGTTTGGCTAAAGACGAGCGCGTTCCTTTCTCAATTGCCGAGCTGGAAGAGCTGATCGGTAATCATCAAGAATTTGTTGGTCGTGCCCCGCAGCAGACCGAAGAGTTCTTGGACGAAGTTGTTGCGCCAGTGCTGGCAAAGTATCAGGATTTGCTCGGTGGGGTGGATGCCTCGCTCAAGGTCTGAGCTGTGCGCACCTTTTATCTTCGCATCCGGCCTGACCGGATCAGTTTGCTGCGCTTTCTCTTAGAAGGCTATGAAGGACTTGCCGTGCTGTCCACTGTGGATGTGCGGCAAGGGCTAGTGAAGTTGATTGTACCAACCGGACGTTATGCGGAGTTGTGGGAACTGCTGGCCGCGATTTGCGAGGATTTGGGGCAAGATGAGCTTGAAAGCTCTTGTTAGCTGACCTTTCATTCTTCCAAATATAGCGGAAGAAAACGCAAAAGGCGAACTGCCGGGAGGCAGATATTCCTCCCGGCAGCGGCGATGACATTTTGCTCAGGCTTTTTTCTTATGGAAAATCGCCTTTCTTGCAAGATCAAACGGAATGATAAGGATAGAGAAGAGAAGTACCCAGAACCAATCTGTAGCACCCAAGGCAACGGTGCGGAAGACTTCGCCGCCAATATAGGTGATGATCACCTGAACCAAGAAGATCAGGCCAACCACTTTCAGGAAGCCTTTGTTCTTGGTGATATGATCAAAAAGGCGCATATCCTCGACTCTAACATTGAACTTGTTGAAGTTGTTGAGGAAGACAAAGATGGCAAAAAAGGCGGTCATAAAAACCTCCTCATTGGCAAACAGGTTATGGACAAAAGATGCCTTTAAGAACAGCACGCAGAGGGCGGTCATGAAAAAGCCGTTGGCCAAGATCGCCTGCCACATGTCGGGGTTGATGATGTTTTCTTCCCGCTGCTTAGGTTTTTCCTCCATATATTCGGGCAGCGGCGGTTCGCCGGAAAAGGCCAAGGCAGCCAAGGTGTCCATGACCAAGTTGACCCAGAGAAGCTGAATCACGGTCAGCGGCAGCTCAAAGCCCAAGAACGGGCCAAGAAAGGCAATGGAGATCGCGGCTACGTTAACGGTGAGCTGGAAGGTGATGAACTTCTGGATAGACTTGTAAATGGTCCGGCCATAATGGACTGCGCTGGCAATGGAGCTGATATTGTCATCAAGCACAACAATATCCGAAGCCTCTTTAGCGACTTCCGTGCCGCTGCCAAGACCAAAGCCAATGTCTGCCGCGCTCAGAGCTGGGCTATCATTGACCCCGTCGCCGGTCATGCCAACCACCATGCCCATTTCCTGGGCCGCCTTGACTAAGCGGGATTTATCAGAAGGGAAGCAACGGGCCACAACTCGCAAGCGGGGCAGCACGCCTTTCAGCTCTTGGTCAGACAGTTTGCCCAGTTCCTCAGAGGTCAGGACTATATCCTCCGAGGAAGTGATCAGCCCGGCATCTTTGGCAATAGCCTCTGCCGTGCCCTTGCGGTCGCCAGTGATCATAACCACCTGAATGCCTGCGCTGTGCAGTTCTTTGATCGTGGCTGCCGAGTCAGGCCGCAGATCATCACGAATCATAGCAAAACCGAGCAAACTCAGGTGATCGGACAACTCATCCAAACTGGCAGGAATTTCCTCCTCAGTCAAAGCAATGCCAATCAGCCGGAAGCCCTTGTCGCCTCTGCTGTCAATCTCTTTAAAGATCGCCTCTTTTTGCGTTGCTGACAGAGCAACAACCTCGCCTTGGCTGGTATAGAACGAGCCGCATTTGTCTAAAATCCGTTCTGGTGCGCCTTTGAGATAGGTCAGCAGCTTGCCGTCTTTTTCTTTCAGGCGAACTGCGGCAAACTTTCGGGATGAGTTGAATTGCAGCTCATCCACTCGCTCAAAGGATTTTTCCTCGTACTGGCATTCCTTGACATCTGCTTGAGCAAACTTGACCAAGGCACGGTCTGTGCTGTTGCCGCCCAAGATCCGCTCAGATTCCTTTGCCGCATTACAGTTGACCACGCAGGAGCTGTTCTCACGCAGAGATATATCTAAGAGACGGGCATTCTTTTCCGGTAGCTCATCAAGAGAGGCGTATTGTTTCATGCCTTCTTCTCCATCCGCAACCGCAAGAAAACCAACAGTTTCCATCTGACCCTTAGTGATGGTGCCGGTTTTGTCGGTGAAGAGCAGATTGAGGCTGCCGGAAGTTTCCACACCAAGAAGCTGGCGCACGAGGACATTGGATTTCAACAGCTTGCGCATGTTTTGCGCCAAGACCACCGCAATCATCATCGGCAGACCTTCAGGCACTGCCACAACAATGATGATCACCGCCAGAATTAAGGCAACAACAATGTTATAAATCAGCGGCTTGGTGCCGCCATCTATATAAATCGCTTTGAACAGGAAGGCTATAGCAATCAAGGGCGCAGCAATGTAGCCGAACAGGGCAATCTGGTCAGCCAGCTTTGCCAGCTTTACCCGTAACGGCCCCAAACGCTCGTCGCTGTTCAGCCCTTCAGCCAGTCTGCCAAGATGGGTTTTATCGCCAACTTGGCGTACTTCTATGACGGCTTCACCGTCTTCAACAATGGTGCCCCGGAAGACCGCGTGGTCATCTTCCAAATTCTCAACATCTGCTTCGCCCGGAGTCTTTTTCCGAGGTTCAGGCTCACCAGTCAGGGCGGCTTGGCTCACCTTTACTTTGCCCTGCACCACGGACCCGTCAGCCGGAATTTTGTCTCCCGACTGAAGCAGGATATAATCGCCGACCACGATGTCGTCAATGCCGACCACAGCCACGCTGTTCTCGCGGAAGACATTCACTTTGATCTTGGAGGCTTCCTCTTGCAGCTTCTGAAAGGTCTGCTCGTTTTTAAATTCAGAAATGGTTGAGACCAAGGTGGCTATCACCACTGCTACCGCAATACCAACTCCCTCATACCATTCCGCATAATGGAGCAATGCCAGAATGGTGATGATGACCAAGGCAACGGTCAAGATAATGATCATCGGGTCTTTGAAATTGCCAAGCAGCTTGTCCCAGAAAGTCTCACTTTCCACCACGCTGATCTGGTTGGAACCGTGCTTTGTTCTGGATGCCTCGACTTCCTGCCGCGAAAGTCCCTTAAAATGATACATGCTTTGTTATCCTCCTTTGGATCAGATTATTGTTGTACCTGCTACATCACCCATCTACGAGCTGGACATGCAGCAGTCTGCCGCCGCTTTCCTTGGCCAGCAAAATCTGGCTATTATTATTGAGAACAATGCGCCCGCCCGGTGGCACGGGCTTCTTGGTAGCAAGATCAATCAGGCCGGGTAGTCGCTCATTGACTAGCAACCAGTTGTTATTGTGTAAGAGAAAATAACCAACTCGCTGCCGATCCTGCACTGCCAGCCGCTCATTGGGAACAATGTTCCGGTTAACATGCCACGGGAACAGCGACTGCCCAGTATAAACCATCAGGCGATGATTGTCTGGGAGAAATTTGCCGTCATGCCGACTGGAATAGAGATTCAGCACCGGCAGCTTGCCTTTGTAGGGCGTGCCGCAGAACGGACACTTAGGTGACTTGGTGTTGTCAAAGACATACCATTTTTGCTCGCACTGCGGGTTGACGCAGGGCTGAAGCAGGTCAACGGTTTTGACCAGAGCCTGTTCCCATTCATCCGCAGTGGGCCGTTTTTCCGGGCAATGCAGCCCCTCAACAAAGGCTTGCTGAAACAGTTTGCTCAAATATGGCCCAGTAACATGACAAGAGAGGGTGGCCGTGTCTTTCCAAGGCAGTTCCAAGGGTTTGAGGTCATCGAGCCTGATTTTGTTGGAAGAGTCGGACGGATGCTCAATAAAGAGGGCACGTTCGCCCATAGACAAATCTTCGTCCCGCTGCGGATCGTCAATATCATGCACCTTGTCGCCGCGCAAAGGATGCCGGAGAAGCAAATACATATAGATCAGCACTGCCAAGGCGTGTCGGTCTGTGGCAATAGAAGGCAGCTTTCGCTGAGGATCGTTCCGGTCCAAATAGGCTGTTTCAATCACCTCTGGGGCAATGAAATCCGGGGTGCCGACCACATCTGGAGGGAATTTTCCTGGCACCACCAGACCATCAATATCAATGATGCAGGCATGACCGCCGACTGGGTCAATCAGGACATTCTTATACGACAGGTCAGAATGGGCCAGTCCTGCTGCGTGCATTCGTCGCAAAGCCCGGCTAAGAAGGATGGAAATGCGCAAGTAATCAAGCCAGCAGCCGCGCTCAGCAGGATCAAGATACTTGTTGCGGTTGCTGGGCGAGGCAAACCATTTACTTTCCTTTTCGCGGCCTTTGATTTTAAGGAAATCGTTGTTGATCGAACCGATAGCAAAGAAGAAATGCTTTTGATAAACAGGTACCATGACCCCGACCCGGCCTGCCTCGTCTGTCACCATTTGGCTGGGCCAACGGAACAGGTTTTCCCAGTATGCCCCTCCTTCTTGATTAAAAATTCGTTCCCGATACACTCCGGTGATCATCTCCAGCCGTTCTTGGGCCTGTTTGTCCTGCTTGTCCCGAAAAAAGGCGAGCACATTGTTGCGATCTGGGGTGAAATAGACATCCTTCATTCCACCAGAGCCGATGATCTCATCAAGGTATTCGATTGTGCTGCCGTCCTTGGCTGTGGCCTTGCGTCGTTGTGCAGTCATGGCAGCTTGTTCTCCTTATACAGCAGAGCAATCGTCCGATCATCATGATTGCCGGGCGACCAGAACGAGAGCCAGTCAAGCAGATTTGCTGCTGTCTGCTCAGACTCGACAGACAACTTGCTCTGCATCTGCTCTTGCCAAAAACTGTCCCAGTGCTCTTGGCTTTCTAAATTGCGCTCGGTCTCGAAGATTGGATCTGTGATTCCGTCCGTAAGCAGGACAAGGGCAGTCATGGAATCAACAAGGGTGAAGGTTATTCGCTCCATGATGTCCTCACCTTTGCAGGCGGCTGGATCAAGAAAGCGAGTCTGGCCTGCGTATTCGCCGCTGTCTGCTTGGCCGAGCAGCTTAGTCTGTCCGCCTGCTTGATACATGGCCATGCCGCCGTCACCAATCCAGTAGCCAACCACAAACTGCTTGCCGTTAATCTCCCGGTGTGCAGCCAGCAGCAGGGTGGCGTAAAATTCACGAAAGACGCACTCTGCTTTTTTGCTCGTCTGATGAATGGTATTGGTGGCCGCATAGACCGCTGGACTGAAGACAGTATAAAGCCTCTGCTTGAGCTTTGCCAGAGCTTCGCCTGTTTCTTGCTGTCCGCTCTGCTCCCAAGCCGCTACAGCTTCCAGCAATGCCTCGTTCTGTTCTGTCAACTTGGCTGCCAGTTCTGTTGAGGCTGTTTGCACGGCGATTCTGGCACCTTCTCTGGAATACTCACTACTGCCTGCGCCGTCCGACACCGCCAAAACATGCCATTGCTGCGGATGATTGCCGAGCAAGGCAAAGTCATCGTCTCGACACTTTCCCGTGTGGGCATGAGAGCGGCCTCGCCTGCTTGCGCCAACAAAGTTCCAGCCGCTTTCTTCATGCAGCTCCTGCGCGTCATTGTCCTTTTTCCAAAAGACCACGTTTTTATCTGAGAGAATATCCTGCCACAACGACTTTGGATCATAATTCACGATAAACGAAAGAGAGGCAAGCGCACTGCCGCCTGTTGCTAAAAGGCAGGTGGCGTTGAAATGGAATTCGCCAGCTTGCTGCGGGGTGCCGCTGAGCTGTTGCGTTGCGCTGTCAAAGGCAAGGCCCAGCTCTTCGAGCTGGCTTGTCTCTTCAATTTTGGTGATTTTGCCTAGAGTTGTGCCTTCAACAGTAATCTGTTCAGAATAGGGCGTATTGACCATTGCATTGGCAACTCTGAGGACAATTTTAGCTTGATCGGCAGGTGCTTTCATAGGCGTTTTCTGCAAGTTAATATGACCGTGAAGTGCTGCTGTGTCAGGTTCTTCGTTTGCAGCAGCTTCTGGCAGAGTATCTTCTTCAGTATCACTGTCTGGAGCTTGTTGAACAGTTTCTTCCAAGTCTGCTTTGCTGGCCGCAGCGTCTTCGCAAAGTGTCTCCTCAGGAGCTTCTTGCTCGATCTCAGAAACAGTATTTGCAACAGGCTGTTCTTTGCTCAGGTTGATATGTGCTGGCGGAGGAAGGAGGTCGTCTTGTTCGTCAGGCAGCTCTGCGTCCACAGTTTCTGGATAGTATTCCTGCTGACCGCCGCCTTCTTGCCAAGCAAGCCACTGTTCCAGCAGTTCTTCTGAAAAGGATTGGAGCTGGTCAAGAACATCAGTATCAAGAAGAAACTGTTGCAGTTCATTGTTGGAGGGTTGCTCGTCGTGGATGGCCAGCAGCATTCGACAGACTATCTGAAGGGTCGTATTTTCTTCAGTCATATCTTTCATCCTGAAAAAATCTCATTTGCGAAGATTAGAAAGGCGGGGGTAATCATTTTGTTCCTTGTTTCAAGAAGGTGACAATCAATCAGAGAAGGTTATTCAAACGTCTTACCATGTAATCATAATTGTTAAATTATAAAGGTGAGATGAGTTCTGTTTGGCAAATAAAGTCATTATTTTCAATGTTAATAAATTCATGATCAACATTCATATTTTCCAGTTTTTGGACTACATCTTTATTTATTTCTGGAATATTAACGAAGAGACTCTGTACAGCTCTGCTGAATCCTACATAATAGAGCCGAGCATCATCTGCATCAGCATCAAGGCGGGTCTTAGCTTCAAACACATATTTTTCAAAATCACTCAATTTTTCAAAGTGGACAAGGACATGATCGAACTGCGTGCCCTTTGCACTGTGGATTGTTCTGACAGTATCTTCAGATTTAGTGTCAACCTTAATAAATTTCAACAAATCTGATATTGTCGTTTCCTCATAGAATGGCTTTGCTGCTAACTTTGCAGTTATTTTCGCTCCAATCTGAAAATTATATTTCTGCTTGATATTATCTGATAGTTCACAATAATAACTGTATAGGCTTTTTTGTCGGGTCTCGTCAGCTTTTAAATCGTCGATTATTTCTATTGCGGTGCCTCTCAATTCAAGTTTTGATATGGACTTGTCAGCTTTATATTTCAGCACTCTAAAGACTTCTTTTATTGCGTCTTTCAGGTATCCCTTCTGATAGAACTTAAATCCCATAAGGATTGAGTGTAAAATTTTTGCCCTTGCAGAGTTGGAATCAAGACTGTAAAGCTGTTTCAACAAATTATCTGTTTGTGTGCTTGTATTGGTCTTGATTTCTTCCACCGTAGGGTTTTTTCTCGTCAATATATAGGCGGTTTCAAAACCATTATCTGCTAACCACATGGTTGTATCATGTATCGGGCCTATCAAGACTTTTACTTTACAGCCCTCAATAGTGCTTTTATTACCTTCCTGACGGATGTCCGGTCTTAGAAAATTAAGAAAATCAATAATTTTAATGGTTGAACGATGATTCTTTTCTAATTTGTAGCTTGATATACCTTTAAGATCAAATGTTTCAAAGTCTTGCCTTTTCGCCCCTGCAAATTTATAGATTGATTGCGCTAAATCTCCTATCACCCCAACTTTTGTGTCAATTTCAGCAATTCTTTTTATTATCCAAGTCTGAAGTTCAGTTGTATCCTGGAATTCGTCGATCAGAATGTAAGGATACTTGTTTCTGATAAATTCCAAGACTCTCGGTGATTTGTTGATAATTAAATATGAAAAATACAGAAGATCTTCATGGTGCATTATTCCATCGTGCCAATATTTCTCCTTGTAAACCCATAGTTCCCTGTTTTTTGTAGGGATAACAACACCGCGTTGTTTTCTAAAGATTAAATTAATTTCATCGTCAACAAATGAATAGTCAAGACTTACTAACAGTGCGACTATATCAGCTCTTTTTTTAGGGTCATTTAGATAACCATAATTTTTTTTCTTGTTTAGTTTCCCGATTGTTTGGACCCATCTCCTAATCCTGTCACCATGAGGTATATGCTCAATATGCCCGTCAAGGTCATCAATATTGAATAGTTGTTCACCTTTTTCATCTTGAGCGATTAAATAGGAGAAAGGCTTGACAATATTTCGGTATAGAAAACTGTGGATAGTCGAGATGTCAAACCTGCTTTTATCACATAACAACCTCTCCATAACTTCTTCAGCGGCAATATTGGTGTAAGTGATACACGCTATTTTTCTTGTCGTATTCAGCCGTGAGGATGTCTTTAATATTTTCTGTAAATGATCAATCAACCAAGTAGTTTTACCGGCACCAGGACCGGCAAAAACCCTGAAGTTGGAATCTATATCATCTAATTCTGAAACATGCGGTAGCGAATTGATATCAATCATCACCTATCCTGTAATATACTCTATGGCGTTTTTGATGTATTCTGGCACATTAAATTCCTGCCGCTCCTTGCTATCAAGATTATCTCTAAGTCTTTTTTCAAGATAGAAAGCATGCTCTCCCTTCATGTTTTCAATAGCTCCATGATATAATGCGGCTATGAGGGATTTCTTTTTTTTAGGCTCTTCCCAAGAGCTGTCTTTTATTGATTCTATGATATTATCATGATTACATAGAGCTATTAATTGATCCAATGTTTTATCTTCGTCATAGGACTTCATGATCTTCTTGAAAAATGTATCGCGATTTTTGCCTTTTGACGGGAAACAGTCAGTGATTAACAGTTCGCAGGAAGGATTAGTTAGAGCTAATTCATACTCTAAAGTTTTACCTTCTCCAACTGGAGCAGTGTAAATCTCAATATGGTTATACTTTTTAGATCGTTCTTTCAGGTTCTTTGCATGTGTTGACAGGGATTGATAATCAAAGTTCTTTGGAGCTTGGTCCAGTTCAAAGGGGTAGCATTTTTTCCAACGTTTTTTATTATTGTCTTCAGGTTCTTTTTCCTTTCTTATCGGGTCTACATCTGTAATACAGACCACTTTCTTATTTATTGCATGCGGTTTTTTGTCCGTATCAAACTCGAATAACTTCAAAAAGTGCTTAAAAGTTCTGCTGTCTACATTCACTATGCAAACATGTTCATTTATCAACTGTTCTTCCTTCTCCATATATGCTGCAAAACAAGGCAACAGAAGCTGTTCTGAAATACCCTCTACAAAGATCAGTCGGTTGGCAAACAACATGTTAGACTTTGTAGCATCAAGAAATCTTTTTACATATATTTTAGAATCTTGATCATCTTTTGCATCCGAAAAAACGCTTCCAGGATAACCGACTCTCTGGACACCATCCACATCTTCATAAAGGCATATTATGGAATCTAAATCTACAGCAGACGTGATGTGTGTTGAATGTGAGGTGATGAAAACCTGACGTGCCTGCTTATGCTCATTTATATTCTTTTCAAGAAATTGTAAAAATTTGAATTGCATTGATGGATGGAGATGAGCTTCTGGTTCTTCAATAGCCATAATTGGAAATATTTTAGCATTGTCACCCATTGAAGCTGAACGTTCCATTTGAATTTTCGCGAGGATAAGTGCAATGAACAATAAATTGTTGTATCCTAAGCCATTGTTCTTGATTGGAAGGTTTAATCCACTCTTTTCAACTATTAATCGCAATGCAAAAAGCATCTCTTTCTCAATAATTTCTGCATCGAAATTTGGTCTCCCTCCTTTATCTGCACCAGTTTCCTTGGAATATTCGAGGATTTTTTCTTTTGAGATCCTGTTAATTAAATGTTCAAGTAATTTTTTTGATTTATCTATAAACTCAATTTCCCGATTCTTGATTTCATCTTTTTGCGTTTCGTCAAGCTCTTCAAAGTCGCTTCCATTGGATATATCATAATCAAGGAAATAATTGAGTACATCCCTAAGTAGCGTATTATTGCCGAAAAACATTTCCTTCTCAGCGTCACGTATCGCGTCCAAAAACTGAAAATCAAATCTATTGAGATTATCAGCGTCTGCAATTTCCTCTCTTTCAGGGTTACCACCAAAAATCCGTGAGATATATTTCTTAAGGAATTTTTTTTCAATTAGCTTATAGCATTTATCAATATCATATTTTCCGTCGCTATCTTGAAGCAAACTGACTTCTTTCTTATATTCATCAAAGTGTTTTGTTGGTAGAAAGAACACATAAGTTAGCTGCGCCTCATAAAGCGGTGCTTCTTTGATCAACCAATCATAAACTACATTCTTGTCATCAGTTAGGTCTTTGTTGGCATGTTCTGAAATTATAGATGTAATTTTTATTCTTGGCGGCATTTTGAAATCAACATAATCTTTGTTAAAATCATCTATTGTTGGTTTTTCTCTCAAACTCCTGTCAAATACAAATTGTAACGCTTTGAGCAGATTAGTCTTGCCTGAATTGTTATGGCCTATGATAATATTAAGGCCGAAGTTCAATTCAATTGTAGCGTTTCTGAAATTTCTGAAATTTTCTATTTTTAGTTTTGAAATATACATATCAATATCAATTACCTATTAAAAATGTTGTTTTTTTGCCAAGTTATGCTGATATATGGAGATTTCCCATATAAACCCATGCTCTACCTGATAATCACTTCCAAAGCATCATCTCACTTTTTCATACTGCTTACAAGCAGGTTCACTGCCAAGATCACAAGCCTTTTTCAGATCAATCATAGCCTGTTCCATATTCCGGTTATGATAATGCGTGCCTGACCGCTCAAAATAGGCTTCTGCGTTATTTGGCTTCAAAGCAATGAACTTGTCCCAGTACTGGATAATCTCTGGCCACTTTTCCTCTCTGGCAAGCAGATAGTCCAGCATTCGATAGGCATCAAAATAAGTAGGATTGAGCCGAATGGCATTCTTGATGTCAGAGAGTGAGGCAGCGCGATCATTCAGTTTGTCATAAGCCAGACTTCTCCAATAATAGGTCTCAGCGTAGTTCCTATCAAAGCGCAGAGCCATCGTGTACAAATCAATGCCCTGCTGCAAATCCTTCTTTGCCTTCTCATAGCCTAGGAAGACCAGCTTTTTTGCCGCCCATTCCCGAAATTCTTTTATCTTCTTGCTCTCTGGCGAAAGCAGTTCAGCGGTGTGAAGATCGGCAAACGACTTTTCATACTCGCCTTTGGCAAAATAGACTCGTGCTCGAATCCGATAGCTTTCTTCGTCTGTGTCTGAAAGATAAATACTCCTATTGATATCCTCTAGTGCGAGATCATCCCTGTTGAAATAGGAGATTTGGAATCTGGCCCGATCAGTATAAAAAGAAGCTACATCGCCGAGAGCAATCGCCTGATCTAGCAGGTGGAGGGCCTCCTTGTAGTTATCATCTCGTTCCAGCATGTCGGCCTGATCCTGGTAAATATAGCCGTACAGAGCTAAAAGCCGGGGATTCTTACCTGCATACGGCATAGCCTCCTTTGCAATCTGAGCCATAGCAGCATAACTGCCTCCCCAGCGCGGCTGCTCTGTCCAGATATAGGATGACCTCAGCATAAACGAATAAGGAAAAAGCTCCCTGCTCCTTTTGATGCGCTGCTCTTTCACCCTGTCATTGCCATTTAATTCGGCTATGCCGATCAGAAGGCTGTGAGCAGGAGCCAACCTTTCGTTCTTATCCAGAGCTGTTTCTGCATACTGTTCCGCCGTGGCAAGAAAGGCATACATTTCCTTAAACTGCTCATCAGAGGTATCCTTTGCCCAATCCGTCCCTCTGCTCTGCCATGCCCGAGCATCGTAATACTTTGCTATAGCAAGATAGGGCTGATAATGAGCTGGCGCGGCTGCAAGCCATTTTTTAAATAAAGTTTCGTAGGAGGGATTATGGAGATAGAACGCATTATAGGCTGAAAAGACCTTGTATTCATCCAGCGGGTCTTTTTCAAAGTCCTGCTGATAACCGGCAAGAATAGTATCCAGCTCGTCAAACCGTTCCTCAAGTAGCATCGTGCGCAAGTTCACAATCCCGGAGACAGAAATCGTCTTCCACGGTTCTTTTGACACAGGAATATTGTTCGGCGGAGGCTGATATTCTGCTACGCGAGAAAACGTAGGCTGATATTTTGTCAGGAGGAATAAGGAAAAAACAACTGTCCCAAGTATTATCCCTGACAGATACAAAAACATGCAGCAGCCAGCTATGTTGTTTTTCATAAATCACCTCTCTTGCTTACATCCCGCAGTTAAGTGTATGTACCTACCTTCTCGTGGCAGATTGCTTCATGTGCAAACAGGTTGAGTTGCCGAGCATCCCTCAATGAAGAGTGATTTTCTGTATTGCCAAGCAGATAATTTTTAACCTGCTGTGCCAAATGAAAGGCAAAATACGGTGCAACCGCATTGCCAATCTGGTTGAACTGCTGCGTTTCAGTTCCAGCAAATTCAAACCAATCAGGAAAACTTTGCAGCCGGGCCGCCTCACGCACGGTCAGCCGCTTTCTTCTTCCATCCTGCAAGCGGATTCTGTGCATGTCGCCAGTCGAACCAGCCAAGTTCCTGCATGTCAGCGTCCGGGCTGGTTTATGCAAATGCAAGTCTCTTGGGTTGACGCATTTCGAGGCTTTTTCATATTTGGCCACATAGTTGTCCATTGATGCGGTGAGAAATTTTGATGACGCATCGTGCTGCAAGGCCAGCTCTCCCAATGCCTGTCCAGCAGAAATTCGTTTATCTGCCTTCTTTGGCAGGCCGATTTTCTTCTTTGCGCCAAGCACAATCACCCGCTCTCTGTTCTGAGGGACTTTATAGTCAACCGCATTGAGCAGAGCATATTTGACATGATAGCCAAACCGTTCCAGCGCATCTATTACTTCCTGCAGATACCACTTGTTTTTATAGAGCATTCCCCGCACGTTTTCAAACAGCACAACTTCCGGCTCAAGCTGTTTGACTGCTGCCAGAAAAATTGGAAAGCCATCCCGCGCATCTTGCAAACCAAGCTGCTTGCCGCCCACGCTGAATGGCTGACAAGGAGGGCCACCAATGACAATCTCCGCTGGTGGATAGATACAATTAACGGTCAGCGTTTCGTGAACACATTTTCCAAGCAAGTTACGGTTGTATGTTTCTGCCGCGTACGCATCCATTTCATAGCCGATGGTGTTGAATCCATTGGCTTCAAAGCCGAGCGACAGACCGCCGCAGCCTGCAAAAAGATCAATGACTGTCTTGTGCAGCTCAACATCAAGCCAAGGGGTTAATTCTTTATTTATTTCTTCCCAGTATTCCATTGTTTCCCTGACCTGTCTAAAGCAATGCGAAGAACCCGACAAAAAAAGCAGGGCCTTCTTCAGACCCTGCTCAACCGCTTCACAGCACCGCAGTCACCGTGTTACTCGGCCCGCTCTCGCCTGCCTTGTTAACCGCAATGACTCGGTATTCAAACTCTTTACCGCGCTCCTGATTGTTCAGGGTGATCTCTGTTTCCAAGGCCGTGCTCGTCATTGCCCATACCCCGCCCGGCAATTCCCGCCGTTCAATCCGATAATAGGCTGCTTTACCGCCGTCTGAAGATTTTTTCCAGTCTAAAGAAAGCCAGCCCGGCCCCTCTTTGGCTGTCTCCAAGGAACGGGGCTGGCCCGGTGCCTGAAGCGGGGTCGGATCCGCTTTGCCGCTCCAGCCCAGAGCAGCGAGCTTGGCATCATTGCCGTTGACCGCATCGTCGGCATAGTTGAGGTCTTTTTTCATGGCCGCAGTCAGCGTGTCCAGCCCAGTCTGCTTGGCTTCAGTGGTTTGCTGGGCTGCTGCTTGAGCCGCGACCTGCGCGTCTTCCAAGGCATTGAAGGCGGTCAGCAGATCTTGAAGATCCTTTGACGCGACCGGCGGATCAGGAAAATCCGCGTTGCCGTCCAGCCCAGCAATCATGTTCTGCGCCAATGTCCTGATGTCTGCTTCACGGGTGGGAAAACGTGCCATGACAAGCTCCTTTGTTGTTTTTTCGGAGATTTTTGCTGCTCAGAATACCCTGTTTCTTGCTTCAAATGCCGTGTTTCACGCTTCAAACGTCTCGTTTGACACATCGAATGCCACATTTGACGTTTCATATATCTCATTCGCAACATCAAACGCCGTATTTTACGCTGCGGATGCCTCATGTGATACATCGAATGGCACGTTTGAAGCATTAAATGCCTCATCCGCAGTTGCAAACATCACGTTTTAAACAACGAACGTCTCACTTGAAGCTGCGAATGCCCCATTGTAAACCGCAAATGCTCTCTTGCTGATGCGAAACAGAGCATCTGAGGCGTTGCTGAAGATGAATGAATCGTAGAAGCACTGCGTTTCGATGATATACTTCCCGATGAATAACTGGATGGTGTGTAACTCGATCCAAAACGGCATTCATTATCCATCGCTATGCAGCTATTACCGCATTGATTGCAGTTGTAAGGAGCAAAACGAATATTAAGCAGAAACGATTCATGGTAACATCTAAAAAATTAAGTTGAAACATCTATATTCCCCCGTTTCAGCAGAGAAACGAAAACTCATCCCCTCACATAGACCAGCATCTTTTATCCCAACGACCGCACAATGTCAAAACGTTGATCTTTCTCTGCTGGAGCCAACTCAAGATGTTGCTTGCACCAAGGACACTGTGCCCGTGCCGAGCCATCAACGCAAAAGATGCGGCCACAGGCGCAAAGACCAAAGGCAGAGGGATTGCCGCAGCAAGGACAGCTCGCTTGCCCGATCAAACTGTTGAGATCAACATTTGCCTCAAGTTCATTTACTGCTGCTGACCAGTCAAAATAGCTTTCATCAATCGGATAACAGCCAGTCATTCGGTAGCAGCAGCCGTTTTCTCCATTTGCGCGCAGCTCGGCAGCCGAAGAAAGAAACACACGTTCATACTTGAGCAGATACGGGGTGCCGCGTTGCTGACAGCGGCCGACAAAAAGAGCAAAATCTTCATCAGAACTTGGCTTATTCTCCGCAAACGATAAAATCTTTTCCACCTTGGCCAAGGAAATAGGCTGATTGCGTTCGCCTTGCTGCTGCACCATAATGCTGCGCGACTGCACCGACATGCTCATCCAATCAATAAACGAGGAAAAATCTGCGCTACTTTCCCCACTGTAGGTCAGAACATGATCAGCAAACTGCGACAAAATGCCAGTGGCAGCATATTTGCCGATGCCAATGGCAGTGAGCAGGGCACGCTTGCTGTACTTGCTCTGCCAAGTTCTGACCGCCGCGCTCCAGTCATCAGTGGGCTTGCCGTCCGTCATCAAATAAACAATTGGCTTCCAATCGCCTTTGCGCTCTGCTGTTGTTGGCTGCACCTGTCGGTCTATTTCTTCCATCAGACAGGTCAACGCCCGACCAAGAGCCGTGCCTGAACCCAAGGGCAAGCGCGGCGAATAGAACGTCGGCAGATCAACTAACGGCACCAGTGTTTTTGCTTTGCCAGCAAAGGCAATGACCGAGAGAAAAACCGTTTCTAAGGCATGAGGATTCTGGCGCAGCTTGCTGATGAGCTGATCAAGGCCCTGCTCCAGATGCTGCAACGGCTCACCGATCATGGAATCAGAAACATCAAGGACAAGAAAAACCGGCAGACGGCGCATAATCTTTCTCCTTTAGAGAACGATCTGGATTTCAGCGGGCGGCGGGGGCAGCACGTCCGAAGAACCAGCCCCAATGCCAACGCTGCGCATTTCCACGCTGGCAGAAACCCATTTAAAGAAGCTGGCAAAGGCTGTGCTGTCTGTGGTGTCAAGGCTGACCACGGTGTCAGTCAAGCGCTTGAGCTGGTCGAGCTTGGCTTTTGGGCCAGCAGCACAGGCAATGATCTTGCCAAACTGACAGTTCTTCACCTGCGGCAGTATTTCATTATAACGGGCAATATCCGAAGGGCTGCCGTCAGTCATCAGGAAGAGCATAGGCCGCCAGTCACCCTTGCGCTCGTTTGTACTGTGCATGATGTCCCGCTTAACCCGGTTAACAATCAGGGCTAAGACTTCGCCGGTGCAAGTCGGCCCGGACTTGGGACAGGTTATTTCGCCAATCTGTACTTGCGAAAGAGGCGTTAAGGGAAAGAGTTCTTTGACTTGAATATCAAAGGTAATGACAGAGAGATAAACCGAATCAAGGGCGTGTGGGTCTTGGCGCAAGGCGGTGAGCATTGCTTGAATACCGACATTAACGGACTGAATGGCTTCGCCGTTCATAGACCCGGAAGTGTCAATGGCAATATAAATTGGCAACCTACGAGACATGCGTACTCCTGCGGATGGGTTCTAAGAGGAAGCTGCTTATCGGCCAGAGTTAAAACCAGTGCTCAACGAGCCTAAACGTTTGTACACTTCTTCGGTTGGAGCAAGCCAGACCACACCCGGCCCGGTAAAGGTTTGTAGCAAGCCTTCGCCGCTGGTGACGGATTGGAACAGACTTTTGCCTGACTTTTCTGCATGAAATTCAACGCTGGCTGTTCTCGCAAAGGCAAAGCTGCCATCCACCGAGAGCTTTTCTTTTGGAGCAAGCTGATAAATCATCAACTCATCTGTAGGAACAGGAGAAACCAGCACCACCACCCCGCTGCCTTTGATCTGGGTCTGGAAAAGTCCTTCCCCGCCGAACAAGGCACTGGAAATATTGCTCTGCATCTTGGCACTGACTTTCATCCCAGCAGAAGCGCAGTAGAATGCGCCTTTGTCAACAATGATAGCATCCTCTTCAATGTTAAACAGGGAATAATGACCAAAGGTCGGTTCTAAGTAAACTTCGCCAGTTCCTTTGATGCGGGATTGAAACAGGGTTTCCCCAGTGGTGAACTTGCGCATCAGGCCCTTGCTCAGTCCCTGTTGCATATCAGATTCCAGATGCAAGTCACCTTTCATAAAATAGAGCGCGCCTGGCTCGATCAAGACTTCACTTCGCTCCAGCGTAACGCGGATCATCTTGAGGTGAATATTTGCCTTGTTGGCAAAAAAAACCTTTTCTGCTACGTAAAGATTATCTGATCCTTTTAGCCGCTTATATTGAACAACATCAAATGTTGCACCGGGAACCTGTTCTGTTTCCAGCACTTCCAGCAGATCTGTTTCGTTCACGTTGCGCTCCTTGGCTCTTATTTTTTTATACATTTATTTGATAATATTTTTAATATTGCCTTGACTGCTCCTTTAATCATTTCAAATAACTGCTCAATTATCCTTATCAAGGAATATTGTGTTGTAGAGAATGAATCTGGCAGTATATTTGCTTGAATAAGATTGCAAGCCTTAACTATACCGGGATGATTGCCAATTATGGCACTTAACCATATCAGTTTAGCTATTTCCTCTTCTGATACTGGTTCTTTTGAATTGATTTTTCTAACAACTTCACTCCGCTTACTGTTTATCACTCCAAGAAAATTATCTGTTTCTGAAAAAACGTGAATAATATTTGTTTCATCAGCGAGATAGCTTGGGATAGTGTTCGTTTTTGCTATCTCTGGATATTCCCATGAAAAAAGTCTCTTAATATGCGATAAATCATAAGGACTTCTTTTTAGAGCGGCTTCAATTGCTTTTTTGCAAAGATAGTCGAGAGCAAGTTTAATCTTCCTCTTCATCAAAAAATATCCTACAAATGGTATTCTTCCAATATCTCGACAACATTGCATATACCCTCTTAAACATTCAATATACACTGAATCAAATTTGCTTGATTTTCCTAGATTATTTTCTCCATACTCAAGCCCTTCTTTAAAAAATCTTAAAGAAGAAAATAGTTTTCCAATAAGCCAAAGATCACTTGCAGTTCTTTCAAAAAAAAATAAATTATCTAGCTTGCTTTGGCGAACGATTTTGTGTGAAATTTTATTTGCATCCTGATACAAGCCAACTTCACGCATCGCCTCGTTAATTATATATAAAATTCTATTTTCTGCGGAAAATTCATCAAGGTCACTCTTGCTGTCGCAATATTTTTTATAATCATCTATATATTCAACTATTCTTGGAGTCATTTTTAAAACTTCAACTCCAAGCCCCATTGATACGAATATTTTAGCTGTAACAAGTGCTTTCTTCCATTCTTCAAGATCGATAATCATTTCTATTTTTTTCCCCTTGTCTGTTATATCAGCAGAAGGGAATGACCATTGTGTTGATAATTTTTTGATAACATTAATTGTTTTTGTTTTATAGACATATACATTTGCATTGCATGAAGATAAGCTGTCAAGTATATCTTTTTTTGTTTTGCTTCCGTGATATGTTGTCAATACATCTTCTTTGTCTGTATGATCTATCCATATTATATTTTTATCATATAACTCAATCTCACCTTTCAGATTTCTAAAAAAAGGATTAACATCGAAAAAATCACTCCCACTATAACCGCAAAATATAATTGCACTTTTCTCTTTAAGTAGTTTTAAAAGCAGCAATTTAATCTGCTGCGATACACCATATGTTATACTTTCTATTGTTATCCCTAATTTTTTATAACTATTTCCAATTCTTCCATGAAGGTGCAAAATCAATCCTTCTTTGGAATGGTCTATGCTATCATCTTCCGGGTCAATTATGTTATATTCCGCATGTGGAACAGAAATATTTATTGCTTTTTTAATACATAGATCAAGATTAAGGGTTACATGCTTGCCGCCAGCAGAAATATGATGCGCAAAAAAATGATGAATGGTGTTAGGGATCGTATCAAATTCATTTAAACATTCTAAGGCATCATTATACCCAAGCATCGAAACGGCACTGCCAAATATAGATTCAAGGCGAGGTATCTCTTTGATATTTCCATTGGCATCATCAATATCAGCTTTTCTTAAATAATCACGTAATTTTTTCCAAGTGCCATCAATACAAAATTTATTTACAACATCTTCAGTCAAGCTCCATCCAGATGGTAAATTTGATGGTGAATCCAAAGAAATTCCAGCACCTGTCCAAAAAATAACGTCTTTTGGATCATCAGGTACAATGCTTAATAAATCAATTGCCATTATCTTGCCTTGCTATCAGCATGGACCTGTTTCTCCGTTTCCACGAACGTCTGTATCCCCCTGCGACCAGTAGAAATATCCGCTGCCACTGTTGATAAAACCAGCCACTCATTGTCGTCCGCATCCTTTTCCTTGGCCGCCAAGATCATGCCATGCAAGGGTAAGCGATCACGGGGTATGAAATTCACTGTAACTTGTTGTTTATTCGTTTTAAAAGAGACTTTTTTGTTAAACCGGGAAGCTCGGCATGTTGAATTGTTAAAATATATAATATCAATTAGTTATCTTTTCAACGCTAATGCTAAACCAAATTTACTAAAAAATCGATTCAATAATTTCAGTTAGTTGACCCCGTGATCACTTACATGCAAGGTGATGCCCATCAGCGTGACTGGTTATCTGTTACAGTTTCAGCCCAGCTCTTCCTGAACAACCGCTTTCAGCTCCGGCAGATTGCCAGTCACAGCCATCCAGACTGTAGTAAGATCAATGCCAAGGTAATCATGGACAAGAATATTCCGCAACCCGGCAATCTTGTACCATTCGATTTCAGAATGCCGCTCTTTAAACGTATCTGAAAGCCGTTGCGTGGATTCGGCAAGTACCTGAAGATTGCGAAGCACAGCATCCTGCACAAGAGACTGCTCCAGAAAGGAGACAGCATCCATGCCGGAGATGTAGGATTCTATTTTCTCGATACTCTCAGAAATGTGAATGCGGTAAAGCCGGTCGTCCTTCATAACAGCACCGCTTCCTGCATAATCTTCTCTTTCAGATACCAATGCAGGCCGCTCTCAGTAACAATATCAACCTTCCGGCTCAATAGTTCCTGCAACTTAATCAGCGCGCCGCCAAGATCAAGCATGCTGCGCCCTGGCTCCAAATCAACAAGAAGATCAATATCACTCTGCGGAGTTTCTTCACCCCGAACGACTGAACCGAATATCCGCAAATGAGTAAGCCCATGCTGTCTGGCAATAGCAAGAATATTCTTTTTCTGCTGCTGTATTCTTTCAAGTTCTGTCATAGCATTTTTCGTAAGTGATCACGGGGTCAACTAGCTGAAATTATTGAATCGATTTTTTAGTAAATTTGGTTTAGCATTAGCGTTGAAAAGATAACTAATTGATATTATAAATTTTAACAATTCAACATGCCGAGCTTCCCGGTTTAACAAAAAAGTCTCTTTTAAAACGAATAAACAACAAGTTACAGTGAATTTCATACCCCGTGATCGCTTACCATTTTTCTACAGTTATTGAAATAACGATCAGGAAAGGGTGGAGGCAACTTAGACCACAACATTGATTTCCGGCGGTGGTGGTGGTAGTTCATCTAAGGCCGCTACATCTTTCTTTTTCAGATCAATCTTGCGGCTACTGGTGCTGACACTGGCGGAAATCCACTGGAAGAATTTCTTGATGGTTTCAGCATCAGCGGTGTTCAACTGAACAACAACATCTGAAATCTCTTTTAATACACTTAAATCAACATTTTTTCCAGCAGCACAGGCGATAATCATGCCGGGCTTGCTCTTTTTGAGAACATCCAAGCCAGCCCGCCAATCATCAGTTGGCATCCCGTCAGTCATGAGAAAAATTAATGGTTTCCAGTCACCGCGCCGATCAGGAGTCGTTTTG
Source organism: Candidatus Electronema sp. (assembly GCA_026645415.1). Lineage (GTDB taxonomy): Bacteria > Desulfobacterota > Desulfobulbia > Desulfobulbales > Desulfobulbaceae > Electronema. The sequence goes on along the minus strand of JAPEVH010000014.1, from coordinate 32,124 downwards.
ATAACTTCTGTACTGATCTTTTGTGCAACAAGCTGCAATGCCTTGCCCAACGAGGTTATGCCTTGCGCGCGAATATCAGGAGCCTGAAAACTAATCACATCGGTCAGCGGCACAAGCTGCGCAGCATCTGTGTCAAAGGTAATCACGCTGAGATAGGCTGTTTCTAGCGCATAAGGATCCTGCCGTAAGGTTGAAGCCAGCAGTTGCACACCATCTTTTACCGCCTTAATCGGTTCGCCGCTCATTGAGCTAGAACAATCAAGCATAAGGTAAACTGGCAGTCGTCTCATGATATACTCCTTTGTAATATGTTGAATGGTTCAGAATGCCACCTACTTTCTAGGCAGCATTCTGAGACTGGCAGAAAAGGAAGCCTAGTTTGCGTTCAAACCATAGTTAGCGCAGGCCGCAGCAAGTCCTCCTGAATAACCTTGGCCAACAGCGGTGAAACGCCATTCGCCATCTTTCTTATACAGCTCGCCAAAGACCATTGCTGTTTCCATCGAATAATCCTCTGTCAGATCAAAACGAACAATCTCTTGGTTGTTATCGTCATTGACAATGCGGATAAAGGCGTTGCTCACCTGACCAAAGTTCTGGTTGCGTCGTTCAGACTCATAAATCGTACAAACTACCGCCATCTTGACGACATCTGGAGCACCGCTTTCCAGTTTACGCAAATCAACCTTAATGACCTCGTCATCGCCCTCGCCGCCGCCAGTGAGATTGTCGCCCATGTGCTCAACTGCACCGCCAGCCCCTTTCAGGTTGTTATAGAAAATAAAATCCTGTTCGCTGCGCGCTTTTCCTGCATCGTTGAGAAGAAAAACTGAGGCATCAAGATCAAAATCAGCTCCATCTGTTGCCCGCTCATCCCAGCCAAGACCGATGAAAATCTTGCTCAAACCTGGTGCTGCTTTTGATAAAGAAATTCTGCCGCCTTTTTCCAGTGTAATGCCCATTTGCTTGCCTCCTTGAGTTGTTCAAGAATTGAAATTACAGTAAATGTGAAATGATTGGCAACAGCTCGTTGAACGTCCTGCCGTTTCCCCATTCACCAAGAGCTTTGAATTTCCACTCGCTGTTGTGCCGGTACAGCTTGGCAATCACAAGGCCAGTTTGTTTGCCGCCTTCTATGCTCAAATCGTATTTGGCAATGACTTTACCCGTCTTTTTATCCTTTAACGTACAAAAGGCATTAGGAATACCGTCAAAGGAATCACTGAGAAAGCTGTTCACCGTGAAGACCAAATTTTTGATATTGCTTGGCACAGCGTTGAGCTGGACAAGAATCTCTTCGTTTGGATCATCTGCGCCACCGCCTCCGGTCAGGTCGTCGCCGCTGTGCCGCACAGAGCCGTCCTTGCTTTTAAGCTGGCGAAACCAGACAGCGTCTAGCAAATTTCCCTGCTCATCAAACAAGAGACAGGAGGCATCCAAATCAACATCTACCAATTTGGTGCGGCCTAAAAAGCCGCGTTCTGTTCTCTTGCCCCAGCCCAGCCCCAGCACTGCATCGGTTAAACTGGGTGCTTCTTTTGCCAATGAAATATTGGCACCTTTGGAGAGATTAATAGACATGGCAGCACTCCTTGTAAAGTTAGCTTGATTAACTACGTTGACTTCATGCCGCTACAGAGGTTTCGGCATTCTGTACTGAAAGACTCCTGAGCACGCAACAATAGTGCGTGACCTTAGTTACTTTAGAGGCGAACGCTCAAGAAAAAGAACTTATCATTCCGGCTCTGCTTGTCAATAGAAAAGGCACCTCTTGGAGCTGTGTTGGCTCTGCGCATACAGAACACCTAATGTGCAACTCTTTATACGTACTGAAACGAAAGAGAATATCAGAACACAGAAGAGGTAAGCAATCACAGAAAAATAATTCTCTCGGTGGATTCCTCTCTATAGTCAAATCGCTACTCTTTATTTGTCATTTACTTGTTGTATTTCCGTAAAAATAAAGAAGAAGCATTGCGGCATTTGTATTGTAACAGAGGTAACGACACTGTATAATTTTATCAGGAGGAAAACTCTCACAGAAACTCTCACAGAATAATTATAAATGGGTTGCCACGGAGACTATTTTTATGAAAAAACGAATATCTTACTTATGTTTGGCAACGCTTGTCCTGATCGCAACAGACGTTCAGGCGCAGGGAAAAGGCTGTGAGACGGCTTTTGCCTATGGTGACAAGGAGCTTAATTCTTTTCTCCATAATGCCCGCTGGGGTTGGCAGATTACTGTAAACAACGGCGAGACAATCTCCAAAGCAATATATGCAGAAGCCGCCCAGAATGATACCAACAAGGGCGTAGAAGTCGGTAAACTAGAGGTGCAATACGAAGGCAGCCAGATTCGGCTTGTCTTTAAAATGGCAGATGGCTTTAATCGAGGTGAGACCCATCTCTATATAGGCAACCAAGATATTCCTACTTCTGCTCCAGGACAATATGCCAAATATAGTATAGGCAATATCGAAGAGATTGGTAGCGGCGTGTATCAACTTTCCATTCCTGCTGAGTTGATGGACGATACTGTCTATGTAGTTGCCCATGCAACGGTCTGTGAAGGTGAGGATGGAGAAAGCACGTGCGCTGAAAGTGTTTCTTGGTGGAAAGGTGCATGGGACGAAAATTCTCTTTATACAGCAGGCAATGTTGTTCAGTATGGAGGTAGCAGTTATATCAATACCTGCTGTACGGCTGAGGACGGTATTGCTCCATCTTTGAATTTAATTCCAAATGGCTGCTGGGATCTTATGGCCGCTCAAGGCGATATCGGAGCTACCGGGCCGCAGGGCATTCAAGGAGTAGCAGGACCAACTGGCCCAAAAGGTGATACGGGCGACACAGGGGCAACAGGACCTATCGGGCCAACGGGTGATACCGGGCCGCAGGGCATTCAGGGCGTAGCAGGACCAACTGGCCCGAAAGGTGATACGGGCGACACAGGGGCAACAGGACCTACCGGGCCGACAGGTGCGCAGGGCATTCAAGGTGAAGTAGGACCGATTGGCCCTAAAGGTACTACGGGCGACACTGGGGCAACAGGACCAACTGGAGCTACCGGGCCGCAAGGAGAGCAAGGCATTCAAGGTGAAGTAGGGCCGATTGGCCCTAAAGGTGATAGAGGGCCTCAGGGTGTAGCTGGCCCGGTCGGCCCCGCAGGGCCACAAGGAGCTAAAGGAGAACAGGGGCCACAAGGACTGAAAGGTGATACAGGCGAGCCGGGTGTATGTACTTGTCCTTCATCAACTTCAACTTTAGAAACAGCTCTTTTATCCTCTCGATTGGTACCTGACAGTGGAATCGAGCTGATACCAGCGCAATGTTATGAGGGCGAAATCATGGTGGGAGTTGACCAAAATGGTCAAATTATCTGCCGTGATGCGGGCAGTAGCTGCAACACAGCCTTTGCATACGGCCCGACCGAGCTAGATAATCTCTTTACAGCTAACCTTTGGGGTTGGCAGCTTGCTGTAAACAAGGGGCAGACTATTAATCAGCCTATTTATGCAGAAGCTATAAATAACGATGTAAGTAAGGCAGAGCAAGTTGGCACCTTAACTGTTAGCTACACAGAAAATAAAGTGCTTGTCACATTCACGATGGAAAAGGACTTCACCATGCTGGCAACTCATCTGTATGTTGGAGAAAACAATGTGACGACCATGCTACCAAGCGAATATGGCCTATATCATGAAGGATTAAAACATGCTACTGTGGATAGCTACGAAATTCAAGTCAGTGGCGAAGCTGCCAAGCTAAATCTGGTTGCCCAAGCAGTCGTTTGTAAAAAAGAGTAACTCCCTTCCCTCGCAAGGAGGTCAGATTCTGGCCTCCTTATCTTCCTTTCTGATTATTAACTCGTTTGAATAAGATAACGAGGCTGCGTTTGAGCAAATTGACCGCATGATATAGGTGATCTAACTCATCATTTGACTCAGACGGATTGGTGTAAATTAGAGGAGTATCCAGTTTGCCGGCAGCAATAGCCTCTGCGTTCCGAGTTAGCTCAACAAGTCGCACTGCTACCGAACGAATAAATAAAATATTTAACATAAAGGCTGCAAATAACAGGGCAAGGGTGTGTAGATTGACCATTGAATTCAATACATCTTTCACACCTAGGGCAGGGACTGTGACACTGATAATTCCCCGTACTTGACCTACTTTATAACCAAAGCCTTTTTTGTTACCGTATTTTTCTAGCAGAGCAGGTGGTGCATCCTTGGGATCACCATGACATTGCAGACAGTTCTGTTCTACAAACAAGGGGCGGGCGTAGCGATATTTTCCGTTTTCATACTGCTCAACAAATTCTAAACTTTTATTTTCCTTAAAGCGACTCATCGCTGTTTTTTCAAAGGGATCTGGTGCGTTTTCCTCTTTGCGGACATTATCACTGGTCACTTTAAACGTGGATCGGCTCGCCTCTTTTTCGACAGTTATGGCTAGTTCTCTGGTAGCCAAGGCAGGATTTTTCCCATAAAAAGTCCCACCTGCTCCATCAGACTGCTCCTCAAGAAAATCATGAAAGCCCGGAGCAAGTTGTTTAACCCAAACCATACTGCTTTGCGCAACCCATGAGCGGAAGGCGACTACATAATCTGCTACTGCACGAGCTTCATTACGGGATACCTGCATCCGCAACGAGTTGAGCGTAGCAACAAACGAGCCAGCCACTAGCATCATGCTCAGAATAAACATGGCGAAAAATTTCAGTGGAATGCTGAATCGTCTTCCCACGGTAGCACCTTTTTCCCTTTATTGGCTTCTTCCGTTGAATGGAGCAGTTATGAGACAGGAGACATTATTTTTTCTTCCTGCGACAAAATCTTCTGAAGCAGGAGTACTCCATCTGGAGTAAATGGTTCCTGTTCAGCAAGTTCCAGCACCTGAGTAGGGGGCAAAAACTGCCCAGATTCTACCTCCTCTATTTGGAATGTAAATGGACCTTCGTTGCAACAACGAAATATTCTGCCCCAAACTCGGTTATCTTTGTCCTCGTAATAGTTATCAAAAAGAGCGTTCAGCTTTATGTCTCGTAGCCCAAGTTCTTCGGCAAGTTCCCGTTCTGCTGCGGCCTCATAGCTCTCTCCTGCGAGTACGACTCCACCTGCTGCCACATCCCAGTAGCCGGGATAGATATCTTTACTTTGCGTACGTTTCTGAACAAATAGCTCTCCCGCAGCGTTAAAGACAAAGATATAAGCAGCCCGATGGATGAGCCGTTGGCTTCGCATCAGGCTACGTTTGACTGTAGCAATCTCTTGGTTATTTTGATCGACAATCTGGACGATTTCCTCAGTCGGCATATTCTTTACGCTCGTCTTCCGCTGATCGATGGCGGAATTGCCAGCAGCGATGGATAGGTCTGCCGCCAGAAAAATCTCTGGGAATAGTTTGCTCCGTAATTTCACTCACCTCAAAATCTAACTCTAGTTGAAGGTCGAGTTTGAATTTTTTGAAATTGTTAGAGAAAAGCAAAGTGCCATCTGGCATAAGTCGCTGCATAGCCAAACGCAGGAGTTCTGGATGATCTTTCTGGACATCAAAAAGCAAATCCTTGTGCCGAGAATTGGCAAAAGTAGGCGGATCCACAAAAATCAGACCATATTGTTCTCGGCAGGATCTCAGCCACGTTATACAGTCTGCTTCAACAAATTGATGCAAAGGGCCACCGAAGCCGTTTAGTGACATGTTTGCTTGGGCACGGCTCAAATATTTCTCAGAGAGATCAACGCTTTTTGTTGAAACAGCTCCGCCCATCGCAGCATGAACAGTCGCTGAACCTGTATAAGCAAACAAATTAAGAAAGGTTTTACCCTGAGCAAGAGAGGCCAATTTGACTCTCGTTGTGCGATGATCAAGGAAAAGACCTGTGTCCAAGTAATCAGTGAAATTGACTAAAAAACGACAAATCCCTTCTTGCACTTCGTGCAGTTTACCGCTGTCGCCTTTTTTCTGGTACTGTTCCTTGCCCCGTTGCTTTTCTCGGCTTTTAATAAAAATACTGGAATGAGGAAGCTGAAGTAGATGGCGGAGCACCAGCAATGCCTGATTAAAATGCTCTTTTGCCGTTTCTGGTGGTACTGAAGACGGGGCTGCGTACTCCTGCACATGTGCCCACTGTTCGTACAGATCAATTGCCAGATTAAATTCTGGAATGTCGGCATCATAAATACGGAAGCAGGTAATTCCTTTTTCTTGCGCCCACGGCAAAAGATTAAGACAGTTTTTGCGCAGTCGATTGCTGAAATCTTGAGCCGGAAGATCTGGATCGGTTTCCTGTACTGTCCAGTGTTGCGCTTTTTCTAAATCTGCACTATCTGCTGGAACTGTACTACATAGAAGGCGGCACTTGATCGGGCCATTATACAACCGATGCCGTTCCTGCCAAGCAAGACCAAGCATGTCAGCCAAATCAGGATTGGCCGTGAAAAAGCCAATGCGCCAATCTACAAAGTGCTCTCGCACAAGACGGCCAAAGCAGCGATACAGGTATTTTACCGCTTCTTTTTCTGAAAGCCGCTCACCGTAGGGCGGATTGGAAATGATCAATCCTTTGCCTGCTGGCGGGCGTAATTTGGCTAACTGCCGCTGCTTAATGGTAATCCGATCACTTAAACCCGCGTTGATAATATTTTTGCGCGCCGCTGCTACAGCCTTGGGATCAGCATCATATCCAATAAGTGACGGCCATTTTGTTTCTGTCAGTTGGTCTTCCCGTTCTACAGCCTCAGCAAGCAGTTTTTCCCAAAGTTTGCTATTGTGACCATGCCAAGCCGTAAAGCCAAAACTATCACGGAGAAGGCCAGGAGCAGAGTCGCCAAGAATTAACGCGGCCTCAATTAACAAGGTGCCAGAACCGCACATTGGATCAAGCAGGCAAGTATCAGGATCCATGCCAAGTCGCAGTCCAGCTAAATGAACAATGGCGGCAGCGAGGCTCTCTTTTAATGGTGCCTCAACACTGTCCGTCCGATAGCCCCGGCGATGGAGACTTTCACCAGATAGATCTAAAGATAATGAGGCATCAGTGCCGTTGACATGAAGGTTAATGCGGATATCAGGATTTTGTGGATCAACATCAGGTCGTCTACCATCCTGCCGCCGGAACTGGTCTGCAATCGCATCTTTGACTTTTAAGGCTGCATATTGACTATGGTTCAACGTAGCATTGAGCAAAGTGCAGCTCACGGCAAAGGTGTTGCTAGGGCTAAAGTGCTTCCCCCAATCCACAGTCATAGCTCCGTTGTACAGAGCTTCTGGGTCAGCAGCCTCAAAACGAACAAGCTGAAGCAAAATACGAGAGGCAAAGCGAGACCAGAGGCAAGCTCGATAGGCAGATTCTAAAGTGTCTGCCTGCCAGTGCACTGCACCTGGAGAAATTGTCACCTCTAAGCCGCCAAAGGAAACAAGTTCCTCTTTTACCAGTGTTTCTAGCCCGGCACCACAAGTGGCGACAAAATATAATGTTTCTTTTTTCTTGGGGCGTAATCGGACCGCACTCATAGCTGGCTTTATTTTATTCCTATTGTGCCTGAGACTGGCTGATATCTGTTGGTAAGTAAAGTGCTTGCGCAACTTTTTCTGAAAGAAAGCTTAAATACATATCAAAGGATATACGAAGCAGTCCTTTTTTCCAAACAAAAAAAGCTAGTGCTATTGACTAGACTGCTCCTTTGCGGTCTGCTCTGGCGCAGTTCCTTCTGGAATACTAACGACCAACCAAGCACCTTCCCCCTCTCGGCCATCCATAGTCACCGTACAATTCATTGCTGTCAGCATTTTTTGGACAATAGTAAGTCCCAGCCCTGTGCCATTAATTCGTGTACTAAAAAAAGGAGTAAAGAGTTTCTTTTTAATCTGCTGACTGAGACCGCAACCATTATCTTGAAAGCGGAGCTGAATAACGTTCCTTCTCTTGCGCGCGAGAAAAATATAAATTGCTGGACTATTGCTCTTTTCCAGAGCATGTATCGAGTTAATAAGCAGGTTGAGTAGTACCTGATGCAGTGCCCGCTCATCAACTAGACCATAAATCGGAGCACCGACGACAATGATATCAAGCTGAATACCTTTCTGGATCAACTCTATTTCGTGGAGCTGCTTAAAATTCTCCAAAAAAGCTGCCAGCTCTACTGATTTGATTTTTTGCCTTTCAAGATGATTAAAGTTCTTCAACGAATAGAGTAGGTGTTCCATGCGACCAATTTCACCCATAGCTCGACTCAAAAAATCTCTCATCTTTTCTCGGCCCAGCGTATCAAGATGCCGCAGCAGCACACTGAGAGCCATTTTGAGCGAATTAAGCGGATTGCCCAGCTCATGCCGAATACCAGCAAAGACAAAGCCAACATTTTCCATAAGATTAGCTGCCCCAGCAATAGCTTCTAGCCGTTTTTTTTCTGTCTGATCATGCTTAATGATACAAAAGCTGCTTGCCTGCCCTTGGACACCTTGGACAGGTATGACCGTTATTTCTTCATCATAAAGTGTACCGTCCTTGTGCCGACTCCGCATTTCACCGCGCCATTCACTATGTAGGCGCGCTAGTTGCAACATTTCTGCACAGCTTGTTTGTCCTATTTCTTCAAACTGAATCTCGTTTATGTTGAGACCAATCAGTTCTTCTGGTCGCCAACCTGTCACGTTGCTACTGGCTGGATTGGCATAAAAAATACTGCCTTCCTCATCGGTCATGAGGACACAATCGGCAAAGTAACTAATGGCCGCAGCCAGCCGCATTCGCTCACCAGATTCCAAGGTTCTTCGCATGGCCGCGCCAATGATATCGGTAGAAATGATCATTGCGCGAACCAGCGAGTTGTCCCAAGCGCGTTTATTCAGATTGCAGTCAAAGCCAAGACAAGCATATAGGGTCTGCTCTACATACACTGGCAAAATCAAGCAGGACTGAATATGGTGTTTTTCAAGCAGAGCGACCATTATTTCTGGGAGGTCACTATCAGTGCCACTGATTAGGGGCTGCCCTGTTTTCAAGAGAGCAGTGGGCCAGCGCCACGGGGCAAGCAAGTCAATACTGGAACGAGAGGGAATATAATTTTTACTTGACCAGACATAGTTTTGCTGTCTAGTCTGCCCATCAGCAAAAATCCGTAGATAGACGTGTTCGCAGTTAACAGTCTGGCCAAGTTGAGCAAGGACATCATGAATGATATTCTGCCAATGACCTGTTTGCAGAAATGATTTAGCTACATAGTTGACTGCACAGAGAATTTGGTCTCGTTGCAGCAGGTTACGGCGCACTTGTTCCTGCATGATCAGGGATTCTTTAAAGCGTTGATTAGCAGTAGCCAACTCACGAGCTTGTAGTTCCAAACGTTCTCTGGCAGCACTGATCTGCAAGACGTTTTTTACTCGAACACAGAGCCGCGACCGACTGATTGGTTTACAGAGAAAATCTGCAGCACCTTCGCCAAAGCTTCGTGATTCCGCATCATCTTCCTCTGCGGCAGTCAGGAATATCACCGGAATATTCCTTGTCGCAGCATCTGTCTTGAGTTCGTGGCAAATTTCAAAACCAGAACGATCCGGCAAATTGATATCTAATAAAATTAAATCTGGCTTTTCTGTTTTAGCAAGACAAAGAGCAACATGACCAGTCGCAGCCTCTAGTACGCTATGTCCTTCCTTTTCTAAGATCTGCCGGAGAAGAGTAAGAATGATAGGCTCATCGTCAACAGTGAGAATGTAAGCAGAATGAGTATTCATAAAAAATATTCTGCTCAGAGGAGCGAAGCAACAGTGCAGTTGATCAGTTTTGCGAAGATGATCAGATTTCTATTTATTTTGCAAGGGCGTACTGCTAACATGGGATAATAGAGAGATAGAAGCGGATAGACTATCTTTTTCCTGCTGTAGCAGACTTGAAAAAGCTCTACAGATTGCTAATTGTCCTGAAAGAAATCAAATACTATAACCGCCGTTGCTAACAAAGACAATGCCGCACAGATTAGCACTGTTGTTTCTAATATCAAAAGAAAATGTAGAAGCGCATCTTTTGTTTATGGGGGTGTGGCAGGAGAAGAGTCATAGATGACAATGAAGCAGGTGCTGATTGTTGATGATGAGCCAGAACTGCTTCTAAGTATTTGTTCTGGGTTTGAAAATAATCACCGTTTTCAGGTTGTTACAGCGGTAAATGGCAGGGAAGCTCTTGATATTTTAGAAAGTGGTTCTGTTGATTTGGCCATCCTTGATCTTCGGATGCCAGTTATGGATGGCATAGAACTCCTCTCTGTTATGAGCGAATCTTTCCCTGAAGTTCCACACCTTGTCATGACCGCCTTTGGTACCCCAGTAATCGAAAAACAACTTAAAAGAGCCGGTGTACTCAATGTATTAGAAAAACCTCTTGATATTGATGCCCTTGAAGAGGCCATCTGCAAAGCCCTTGATGCACATGAGGAGCGAAGTAGTAGTCTATCTGGTCTTTCCCTTGCCAGTCTGCTTCAGCTTGTCGCAATGGAGCAGAAAACTTTGCATATTAAAGTGTTTCATCCATCTGGCAAAAATGGTAGCCTATTCTTTCGGGAAGGCTCACTGGTTGATGCGGAGCAGGATGAGTTGTTTGGCGATGAAGCAGTCTTAGAGATGTTGCGCTGGGATAAGGTGAGAGTGGGAATGAAAGAATTCTCCAAACCGCCTTGCGCCTCTCGAATGCAATCTCAGCTTATGTCGCTGCTGTTTACCGCTGCCCAACGTGAGGATGACAGCGTAGAGGAAGAGGATACTTATGATTACGAATATTCTTTAGAGGCGGCAAAAGAAGAGCTTACTCGGATTACAACACAACAACAACTTCAACAAACTGCTCTGAGAGGCAGAGGAGGGAACATGGGCATTAAGGACGTGCTAAAAAAAATGGCCGATGAACTGGACGGGGTGCTGGTAATTCAGGTGACAGGCATGGATGGTATTACTCTTGCCCTTCACAATCCTACAGGTACTGATGTAGAAGCCTTTTCTGCAAAATTCGCTATGGTGATGAAACTGGTGGAAAAATCAGTAGATTCTCTGAAAGGCATGGGAGAGCTGGAGGAAAATCTGGTGCAAACCAAGAATACATGGATTCTCACTCGTTTTATTACCCCACAATATTATATTGGTATTGCTGTCAGCCGAGACGGTACTCTTGGCAACGTACGCTTGGTTGGACAACGGTATCTTGAGCAACTCCGAAAATTGTTGGCTCTGCCAGAATAACAGAGTTAGTCGCCGTTTTTTTTAGATTATCTTTATATAAAAAAAAGGAGGGTCTGTATGGCTACTGAGGAAGAAAATCAAAAATTGATGCGGATGATGAGCTTAATGATCTCAGGCATGGCCAAAGCTCTACATGACATGTTTGGAGAATCAGCCTTTGCTGTGATGAGCGAGGTAGGCAAAACTACTCTTGAGCTGATGGAAAAGGAAATGGGACTGAAGGTTGAAGGCAAAGAACCAGAGGATATGCTCGCTGAAATTGGTAAAATCTTTACAGAAGGCATGGGGTTTGTCGGTTCCTTTTCGGTTGATCGCACTGGAAAGCAGCTTATAGTAAAGGTGCATCACTGCCAAGGCTGGGAGATGACCCAGTCTGTCTTAAAAACAGGTATCGAAGTGCCCTTTACCTGTCCAATAATGAATGTCTGTCAGGCAGCCCTTATCCGCATGGGCCGACCAGCTCGGAAACGTATTGAACCCATTCCAGAAACCCACGGTTCAACCATCACTTTTACCTTGATGGAGTGAATATTCTGTTGATGTAGCATCCACCACCCAGCAATGAACTTACATATTCTGCATATCCACCTTTGCTTACTCCTTCATTTCTGTTATAAAAAAATATAAATATCTTGCTCAGGTGCCATAGCCCGGTTCAGATGTGGATGCAGTTTTCTTCTTTCCACAGCCTGAAAATAACCAAAGGAGCATTTCATGGATGTGCAGAAAAAACTATCTCAATTAACTGAAATAGATGGCTTTCTTGGGGTGGCCTTGTTCTCAGCAGAAGGCCGTTTGCTTGCTAAATGCGAGCCTTTTGATATCGATCTTAAGCTGGTTGCCACCCTAGCCAATAATGTACTGGTTAATGCCCAAAAAGCCGCCATTGATATGGGCTTTGGTCACAGTCAGCTCACCTGTGTGCATACGGAAAAAACTTTAATTCTCCTCCGCTGTCTTAATGAGGGAAAAAATCCTTTGCGGGCCGAACCTGGAAAATGTCATATTCATTTAGTGCTGTTGATAGACAATCCAGATAGCTTTGGTATAGCCCGACTTGAAATTAATCGCGTGATTGAATCGCTTGCTGAAGATTTTAGGCTACCTGAACTGAAGGCAGAAGAAAAGACATCTGAAGAATCTATGGCCGCGCAAGAGAATAATACTGTGCAGACAGCTGCAGAACGACAGGAGCAGCTCAAGCATGTTGCTGACTTTTTAAATAATAAACAAATTGATGCAATGTTTGACGGTTTGCTCATCTAAGTGCTGAACAAAGAAATGGCAAAGAAAAATTGTTGGGAAGTTCGATGCTGCGGGCGACAGCCGGGTGGTATTAATGTAAAAAAATATGGCCTCTGTCCTGCTTCTACCTTGACGGCTGTCAATGGCATCAACGGCGGCATCAACGGCGGTAGAGCTTGTTGGGCTTTGACTGGCACGATGTCTGGTCCAGCGGAAAAGGTGCAAGGTATTTTTGCTCGCACTATTACCAGTTGTTACTCCTGTAAATTTTACGAACAGGTTATGTGCGAAGAGCAAGATAGCTTTGTTGGCACAGTGCAGATTGTGCATACGTTACGAGAGCGGATTGCTCAGGCAGCAGGACGCACATCAACCCAAAAAAATACAACGAACAATGAACCAAAGGAAGAAATGCGTACTGGCAGTTGATGACACGCCCAGCTATCTCATGCTGTTGAATATGATTCTCCAAAAAAACTATACAGTAAAAGCAGCGCCAAAGGGAGAACTTGCTCTTAAAATCGTTCGACAGGATCCTACAGCAATAGATATTATTTTACTTGATGTGATGATGGAGGGGATGGACGGCTTTACGGTCTGTAAAGAGCTGAAAGCTGACCCGATAACGGCGCATATTCCTATTATCTTTATTTCAGGAAAAGAGGAAGCAGCAGACCGGGAGCAGGGCTTTGCACTTGGTGCATCAGACTTTCTGAGCAAGCCCTTTGCCGCAGATCTTGTCCTAGAAACAGTGGCGCGGCATTTACTTGCCTGAATATCAAGTTTTGATCCCATCTCCCAGACAGACTGTAAAGGTAGTGCCTTCTCCTTCCTGACTCTGCACAGTAATGCGACCATTATGCTTGCTCACAATATTTTTGGTAATCGCTAGACCTAAACCAGTGCCTCGGTTCTTATCGGTATAAAAAGGAGTAAAGATCTGCGCCTGCTTTTCCTCAGACATCCCGCAACCAGTATCGGTGATGGCCACACTTGCTCCACCTATTCCGAGCGGAGTGGTCCGAATAGTGAGAGTACCACCGCCTTTGTCGCCCATAGCATGGACGGCATTAAAAACTGTATTGAGAAGCACTTGGTAAATCTGCTCACCATCCATAAGGACTTCAGGTAGATTTGCATCTAGTTCTAGGACAGGTTGTATATTTTTGCTTTGCAAATCTGACTCCATAAAAACAACCAGCCGTTTAATGAGTCCGTTTAACGAACTAGGTGTCAAGGTCGGTTCCTTTGGTCGGGCAAAGTCAAGAAATTCCCGCACAATCCTATCCAGACGGCTAGTTTCCTCAACAATAATCCCTGCCAAGTGTTCGTTTCCAGGGGCAACTTTGCCAATTCGCTTTCCAAGGATCTCCGCAGTAGAGCGAACTATGCCCAAGGGATTTTTAATTTCATGTGAGACTGAGGCAATCATCTTGCCAAGCGAAGCTAATCGCTTCGATTCATGAAGTTGTCGTTCTAGCTCGCGGCGCTCCTGTGCTCTGGCCTCCATGATTTTATCGGCTCGGATAACAAGGGCAATAAGTACCGTAAAAAGAATCCCCATTATCACGAGTGAAAGCAGGATGATCTTGAATTGAAGAGAGAATAAGGCAGTCATATCTTCAGAGAGATCTTGCTCTACTTCAACAACCCCCATGATATCCCCAGAACCACCACCACCTCGATCTTGACGAAAGGGAACATAGGTCTTCAATGTACAGGAGACATGTTCTGCTCCAGGGAGTAGGCTGAACATAGAACCCGTGGAGATCAGGACAGAGGAATTTTCGCCGTGCAACGCCTTCTTGTACTCAATCCCACCAATATTTTTCTTGCCAACTAATCCTGCTTTGGTGGAATAGGAAATAATATTCTCCCTAGAGTCAAAGATCGTTACAGACTTGATTTTCATACCGCGAATAATGTCGCTCACGATCAAGTCTAGCCCTTTAAACTGCATCGGGTCAGACAAGGCAATCCTTCCGTAACGCACAAAGGTCGGCAAGACAAAGAGATAAAAGACCTGTCGATTCAGACTTTCCGCAAACATGCGCGAATAGATCTCACTGCGCTCCAGCATAGTTCGCCGGGCATTGCCGGAGAAACTCAAGACCAGAACCAACGAGGCAATGAGAAACACTCCCAAAGAAGTAAAGGAGAAGTATTTGACCAGAGCAAAGGGTTGCTGGGTACTGAGGTCTTCTTGGGACTGATCAGAGCTGTTAGGCTGCTTCTTTGTAGTGAATTTGGATAGGTGAAATTTCATTGCTGCTGAACGTACAAGGGAGAAAGAGGATACTTCATTTGCGCGTATCAGATGGATAGAGTAAGGCAAAAATCTCTTTGATTCCTTTGAGGAGATCCATAGTTGGTCTCGATACTTTCTTCTCATCCACCAAGAAAACCTGCCCTTGTTGCACCGCCTTGATCACCTGAAAGCCCGGCTCCTTGATAATTATTTCCTCGCTCACTGGATTCATCCGTCCCTGCTGGGCAAGAAAGACATCAATCTGATCTGCTTTAGCAAGAATATGCTCCTTGCCGTATTCAGCAATATTAGTGGAGCGCACCTGCACGGCATCGTCGGCAACGTTGATTCCCCCTGCTGACTGCAAAACAAACATGGCCATTGAGCCAGCAGCAAAGGTCTTCATTCGCTTATGAATAGACTCAAAATAGACCCGCTTCCGCTCTTGTTCTGGAATCTGCTGCACTTGGCGAGTGATTTCAGCCAAGCCTGTGCCAAAGCTGGTAATCATCTGCTTGGCTTCAGCCTCCTTCCCGGTCAGCGCGGCTAGGCTCTCCCAGTAACGGAACATCTCTTCCACTGAATTGGGCTGGAGCGAAACCACAGCTACGCCGTTTTGGGTCAGCCGCTCTACAGTTTCAGGATGCGCATGACTGAGCATGGGCCGGATCAGTACCAAGTCTGGTTTGAGCGCCAAGAGTCGTTCAAGGTCATCACCAAAGCTGATTCTAGGCAACTCAGGAAGCTGCTTATCACTGCGACCTACGGCAATAATCTGACTGCCTGCACCCATATCGCGCAGGTTGCGGGTATGGGCAGCGTACAGAGAAATAATTCGGGTAAAGGGTTTGGCCACGTTAGTCACTCTGCCGTCAGAGTCGAGCAAAGGACTACTGTGTGCTGGAGCGGTTAGCAGGACAAGGAACAGCATGAACAGCGCAATCTGCCTGAACATTTCTCACCTCAAGATGAATGAACGAAAAGGAGCCAATCTTCTGGGTGAACTGTAAACTGGAAGCGGCCTACTGCCAACTGTTTTCTGCGGCAATCAGGTGACAGGCAGATCAGGAAAGACTTTCCCTGGATTAAGGATGCCGTTCGGGTCAAAGAGCTGTTTGAGCCGCCACATAAGCTCTAAGGTCGGAGGGTTTATCTCCAAGGGCAGAAAGGCAGCCTTGGTGATACCAATGCCGTGCTCGCCAGACAGAGTGCCGCCAAGACTAAGAACAAAGCGAAAGAGCCGCTCTTTGGCTTGTAAGCCGCGCTGATGTTCTTCTTTATTGCTCTTATCGAGCATAATATTGACGTGTATATTACCATCACCTGCATGGCCAAAGCTCAGGATAAGGAGCTGTAGTTCGTCTGCAAGCCGTTCTAAAAAGGCAACCAAGTCTGGAATATTTGAGCGTGGGACGACGACATCCTCAGCAATCTTGTGCGGCCGGAGCGACAGCACCGCAGGTGAAATTGAGCGACGAGCCTGCCAGAGTTCCGTAGTTTCCTCTTCATTGGCTGCCTGACGAAGAGAGCAGTTGTTCTTCTGCTCAACAAAAGCGGTGAACTGCTTGCTCTGTTGGGCAACCTCATCCGTACTACCATCAAATTCCACTAACAGTAAAGCCGCCACATCCTCTGCTGGCGGACTACTCAGGCGACTACGCACCGCTGCAATCGCAGTTCTGTCCATATATTCAAGAGTGCAGGGCAGTAGGCCAGCAGAGAGGATCTCTGCTACCAGCTTAGTTGCCTCAGCCAGCGAGCTGAAGCTGAGAAGAAAGGTGGACTTGGCGGCGGGCAAAGGCAAGAGCCGCAGAATGAGCTTGGTAAACAAGGCCAATGTGCCTTCTGAGCCGATCAGTAGCCGGGTGAGGTCGTAGCCAACCACGCCTTTCTCTGTCCGCACTCCAGTCTTAATGATCTCGCCTGTAGCTAGCACTGCTTCTAGGCCAATGATGTAATCACGGGTCACGCCGTACTTAACTGCACTTGGCCCACCCGCGCATTCTGCTGCATTACCGCCAAGAGAACAGAACTTAAGGCTGGCCGGATCAGGTGGATACATCAGGCCGTGCTGCTTTAAGGCTGCTTGCAGTTCACCAGTGACCAAGCCCGGTTCCACTACCGCAATCATATTGGCCGTATCAATCTCCAGAATCCGCCGCATACGATTAAAGCTGATCACCAAGCCACCTTTGACTGGCAGCGCACCGCCGGTTGCGCCACTGCCTGCACCACGCGGGATGACCGGGAAGCGGTATTCGTTGGCCAGCCGGACAAGGGCGGCAATCTGTTCTGTGGTCTCTGGCAAGGCGACCGCATCTGGCAGGAAGCTCTGGCCAGTGGCATCGTAGCTGCAACAGGCCCGCTCCTCCCAAGCAGTCAGCAGGCTGTCTTTGCCGAGAATGGCCCGCAGTTCTTTAAGAATCTGTTTGTTCATGCTACTCCTGCTCAGGCTGACTATGAGTATGATAAGGTCGGTACCATTAGTATGATAAGGTCGGTACCATTAGTATGATAAGGTCGGTACCATTAGTATGGTAAGGTCGGTACCATTAGTATGGTAAGGTCGGTACCATTAGTATGGTAAGGTCAGTACCATTAGTATGGTAAGGTCGGTACCATACTAATCCTTTTTGCTGTGGGATGGGAATTCCTTCTGTTGTATGACCCTACGGTCGTGTACTTGCTTCTTGTGGATAGGGGCCGGTTGCTGCTATTCTACAGGAGTCGGCCAATAGATCGCATATCTTTGTTAAGAGTTGCACATTAGGCAGGAATAATAGATGCTTTATCCCCTCATTCGCATTCTTTATGATAGGCAATCTTTTCCTCGTAAAGAGAGAGGGAATCCTATTGACAAACAGAGAGGTACGCGGTTAGCTGAATGATAACCGCAATCATGGCAAACAAAGGAGCGGAGTAGGTGAAAAAGAAAAAACTTCTTTATATCGCAGGAGGGGTTGGGGCAGTCTTGGCAATAACACTGCTTGTCGTGCCGCCATTCTTGCTGTCTTCAGATTGGCTACGGAGCCTTATACTCCATAACGTCAACAAAGGTATGCCGGGTGAGCTATCTGCGCAACATTGCAGTATTGGTTGGCAACAGGGTGCAGTGTGTTCAGGTGTACTCTATAATGACACGACCCAGGGTATCCAACTCGATGTTACGGAATTGCGCCTTAATCGTGGTTTGTGGTCACTGCTGAACAAACCTGAAGACCTTGGTGAGCTTGTCTTCAATGAGCCAAAACTCTTGCTAACAGTTAAGGCTCCAGCAGCAAAATCACCTCCACCAGCAAGAGCAAACCAAGTAACGCCTACGATCAGTGGCCAGCCTGTAGAAAAAGCAGGAGCGCAAGAGAGCAGCAAGAGTTTCCTGAGTAAAATGAAGGGACGGTTGCTCATCCACAATGCAGCAATCAGAGTTGCTCAAGGCAAAGAGCCAGCAAAGCTCTTCCTTAGCAACGGAGCACTCCAAGCTGATATTTCTGCCAATCAGGTTACGTTTGATCTTACGGCTTCCAGCGGCCAGCAAGGTAAAGCAGAGGCGAGAGGTACAGCAAAACTCACCGAGCTTGTGCACGGAGATTTAGCTGGAGCTGACATGCAACTTCAATTGACTCATGTTCAAGCCCAGCCTTTTCTGGCTCTAAATCCGGGTGTGCAGGGCCTGCCGCAGGGCAACGGTACGCTCTCCGCAGATATCAAAGTCATAGGGGCAGCAGATGGCAGTTTGACTGTGAGCGGCCCAGCTTCTTTGACTGAGGTTGATCTATCAGGTGGTGTTTTAGGCACTGATCATCCCCGGTTCAGTCAACTTGCTGTTGATCTGGAAGCTCAACAAGAGAACAACGACTGGCAACTCCCTTCCTTAAAAGCAGTGTCAGATTTTGGCAGCCTGAACCTTCAGAGCACCAAGAGTGGTGGCGGCTTCCAAGCCAGTGGTGAGGGAAAGATTGACCTAGCTCTCCTCTTAGCACAGTTTCCCCATTTATTGAAAATCCGTGATGATTTACGCCTTGATCGGGGTGAGCTAACTATTACTGCTCATCTGGCTAAAGACGGAGATCAACTCCATATAAGCGCAGATGCAGCGGTGGACAGTTTGGCTGGTCGGCAAAACGGCGGTGATTTTGCTTGGGACAGTCCTCTCAGCGTGCATCTTGTTGGCAGTTTGGCAAATCAAGCACCAGAAGTGGAAAGTCTACGTCTCAGCGCACCGTTTCTTGACCTTGAGGGCAGGGGCAATCTACAACAATTCTCTTTAGATGGGAAAGCAGATGTAGATGCTGCTATGCGAGAAGTAAATCGGATTTTCCGCTTTGACTGGGATGCAGGCGGTAAAGTCCAAGTTCAGGTTCAGCTTGCTAAAGATGGGAATGAGCACTACCAGATCGATGCCAAGGCTGATATTGCCGATAGTCGCCTCTCGCACAAAGGCAAGGAAATCCTGCCACCCTGTACGACCAGTTTTAGCGGCAAACTAAGCACACCCGGGCACATACCAGAAAGTGGCAAAAACGCCGCTGAGTTGACTTTTAATCTTTCTTCTTGGCCCGGCACAATCAGCGGTACACTGGATGGGCTGTATCGAAAAAATGGCAAAATATCGTCTGGCTATCAGGTGCAGGCCAAGTTGATGTTGGGACGCTTTGTTGAGCTACTGCATAAGTTTGAGGCCATAAACCCAGAACTCAGTTTAGCAGGTGATTTGGACTTGAATGCCTCTGGCTATACTGAGGATAATCGGGTGGTATTACGGGATGTGGACAGCAGGATCAAAGATTTTATTCTTTATCGCAATGGTAAGGTTATTCGTGACCCTGATCTACGTCTGAGCACCCTGCGGAGTGAAGACGGCCAAACAGAGCAGGTTCGACCTTTGATCAAGGCAGACAGTAGAAGTAGCTTTTTTGCTGATGGTGGAGGTTGTAGTCTGCTCGATCCTACAGCGCATCGCTTGATCTTACGTGATTTGGAATTTGCCTCTGGCTTTGCTGACTTTAAACTGCATCTGCTTTCTCTTGATGACTGGCAGCATAAGCCCATGCCAGCCCTGAGAACCTTGCAGGTGCAGGGAGAATCACAGCTAGAGAAGCTGGCAGACCTCCTTCGCCAAGTAGAGGTCATCCCGCCAGAGCAAAAGCTCGGTGGCGCAGCAACCTTTGCCATTGATTTGGCCGAGCAGAGCAGCATTCCCGGCAGTGCAGCCTCAGCAGGCAGCAGCGGCACGGTTGCTATTGATTTAGACCGCTTTTTCTACGGCAAAGAAGGCAACATTCTTGCGGCCAAGGAAAAAGTGGAATTCCGTAGCAGATTGCACGGTGACCTTGCTGCTGGAGACATCTATTTTACCAATTTTGATCTCCAGTCCTATCCTCTTTCTATGCAATCGAGCGGCAGGCTAGAATTAACAGGGCAAACACCCAATCTTTCCCTAGAAGGGGTGGCTACGCCTGATTTTGCGGCCGTAGTTGCGGTACTCAACGGCATGTATCCGCTCGACATCAGCGCAGCCGGGCGAAAAAAAGAAAAATTCACTTTTTATTATCCGCTCACCGGCAAACGCCAAGCTGAGTTGAAGTTTGCTGCTCGTTTCCATGCTGACAGCTTTGTCAAGTCAGGTATCAAAATCAGTGATCTGTCTGCGGATACTGGCATGAAAGAAGGGGTGATGAGTACGGCCTTCCAAGGTATTTTGAACGGCGGCACAGTGCAGCTCTCACCCAAAATTGACTATACGCAAGATCCGCCCTTGCTCAGTTTGCCCAAGCCGGAACAGATCTTAACCAAGGTTGGCTTGGCAGATACGTTGACTAATGGCCTGCTCAAGAGCATTCATCCGCTGCTGGGTGCCTTGGCCCGGCCTGCTGGTATTATCAGTCTCAAAGCAGAGCGTTTTTCCATGCCAATCGGTGCTAAAGGTATTGAAAAAGCTGATTTCAATCTCCATTTTGATTTAGCTAGTGTGGTGTTAGAACCTACAAGTGCTTTGGCAGGAATTTTGGATATTGCTGGTCTTGGTGGTCATCCTCTTAACTTGAAAGAAAAAACACTCAACTGTGAAGGGAGGAAGGGGCGTATTTCCTGCTCACCAATCAAAATTACGGTTGCAGGTTCGGAGATGACACTTAGCGGTTCGGCCGGTTTTGATGGCAGTTTAGATTATGTGGTAGAAGTGCCAGTGACAAAAAATTTGGTCGGCAAGAAAGGCTATGAGCTGCTGAAAGGGGCAACCTTGAAAGTGCCGATCAAAGGCACCAAGGACAGGCCAGTTTACAACCCAGAAGCCCTAATGCAGGCAGCCTCTGATCTGCTTGGTCAGGCAGCAGGCCATGCCGCAAAAAAAGCTGTGCAAGAACAGGTAGAAAAAATTGTGCCCAAAGAGGTGCTACCTGCTCTACCCGGCCTGCTCGACGGATTCTTAGGACGATGAATAATGAGACCCTATTCCGCCTCTTCCTAATCGGTGGGGGCGGTTTTGTTGGGGCAGTATTGCGCTTTTTTGTCAGCACGTGGGTACAGGCTCGTTCTGGCTCGATTACCTATCCTTTTGGCACCTTGAGCGTGAATATGATCGGCTGTCTGCTGATCGGTTTCCTCAGCGCATTAGCAGAAAGTCGCTCTTTCTTTTCCCCAGAATTGCGTGGTTTTCTGCTTGCCGGCTTGCTTGGTGCCTTTACCACCTTTTCTACCTTTAGTAACGATACCCTACAGCTACTTCGAGAGGCACGACTGGATCTGGCTCTGCTTAATTCCGGTTCGCAAGTCTTTTTCGGCGTAGCTTTTGTCTGGCTAGGACGTATATTCGCCTCTCTTTTCTGATCAGAATTTTTCCATGCAGCATTCATGCAAGACCGCACCGACTTGGACTGTCGGCCACGATTCGTTTACCAAAATTTTTGGCCTTCTCCAAGAGCAGGCCAAAGATGGAGTCAAATACTTCTGCTTTGATTATTTTGATACCCTAGCAGTTCGCAAAATCGAGCCAGAATACAGCAAGCAGCTTGCCGCTCGGCTGCACAGTTTACTGCTGGGCAGCAAGGTTGCGCCTGAACAGCTCTACGCTCTACGCCAGCAAATCGAGCGGGAACTCTGCGCCGCAAGCGCGGCAGCAGGAGGCGAGCTGGAATTTTACATGGAACCCTTTGCCAAAGCCTATCGTTTGCGGCTGCAAGAGCAATTTGGTGATCTTGCCCAGCTTCGGGACGAGAAACGCTTCACAGAAACTATTCTTTCTCTTGAAACTACTGTAGAAAAAACCGTACAGCAACCTTGTCCTGAGACAGTGCAAGTGCTGGCTTGGCTACGCCAGCAAGGTTTTCGCACCGTGTTGATTTCAGATTTCTATCTGCCAGGCTACTGCTTCGAGCAGATGCTGAAGAACCTTGGTTTGCATGACCAATTTGATAATCTCTATGTTTCCGCTGATTATGGTTTAGCGAAGTCATCAGGCAGGCTCTATGAAAAAATCTGCCAAGACTTAGCTTGCCAGCCAGATGAACTACTGATGATTGGCGACAATCCCCGTTCTGATGTAACGCAGGCGCAGGAGAAGGGACTGCGCTGCCTGTATCTGCTTAATCCTAGCCAGAAGACATTCTACAGTCAGTGGCAGCCTAGCCAGTTGGACTCGGCAGATAAAGTAGAACAGCGATTTAATGAGGCTACAGCTACGTCTGGCCTGTTTAAAGAAACCGGCACCAGCCTCTGGCTCTTCACATATAATCTGCTCCAGAACCTGCTGCGGCAGCAGACACAAGATGTTTTTTTCTTCTCCAAAGAAGGCGAGTTTCTGAAGAGCCTCTTTGACCAGATGCAGGTCGATCTTTTTGGTGTACCGATAGTGCGCAGCCACTACTTGCTGGTCTCGCGCAAGGCCACCTTTCTTGCCTCGCTCAAGCCGCTGGAGGAGGAGGATTTTAGCCGTCTCTTTTATTTTTATCGCAACATCTCACCGCGTGATTTTCTCCTCAGCCTGAATATTGAAGAGCCGCTGGCTGCTGATCTTTGCCAGCAAGCAGGAGTTGATTTCCAAACCCGTCTTTCTGATTTAGTCAATCAAGCCGCTTTTCGACAGTTACTGAAATTTGCACCCTTCCGCGATGTGTACGAAAACCGGCGGGCCAGTCAGCGTAGGAACTTTATTAGCTACTTAGATTCCTTTGGTATTGATTATAATAACGACGGGCTGACCATTGTTGATGTGGGTTGGAAAGGTTCGATTCAGGACAATGTTTGGCACATCCTTGATGGACAAGTCAAAATACAAGGATATTACGCAGGTTTTCTCGATGCAGCGGTTAAGCAAACAAACAATGACAAGCAGGGTTTACTTTTTGACAACACCCGACCGCTGCCTTATTTCAATGTCTACAATAACAATCGCTCGCTCTTTGAGATGATGCTTGGTGCCTCGCACGGCAGCGCGGACGGCTATTTTACAGAGGAAGAATTTGTCTGGCTGCCTGATGATCATTGCCGAGAAATCCGCCAGAAGATTCAGACAGAAGAGAGCGACTTGCTGATTGCGACTGTAGATATGCCGGAAGAACGTGCCTTGTTTGAGGAGAAAATTAGACCGCTTCAGGAGCAGATATTATCTGAGGCAGGGCGATTGAATCAGGCATGTCTTTGTTCAGGTTGTGCGCTGCCTGGTTTAGAGTGGTTTGCCCGCCGTCATGCTCGGATGGTTTTTCTACCCAATAGCAAGGAACTTGAGTTCTTTGAAAATCTCTATCATCTTGAAAATTTTGGCGTGTTTGAATACACAGACTTTCGCACTGGCACTCGGCTTTCTCTAAAGCAACGGTGGCAGAATTTTGTCTCTATGCGCAAAAGTCCTGCCATGTTAGAAATGGGAATCTGGCCACCAATCATCCTCCGGCGACTAGGACTAGATTTTTACCGGCACATCAATGGAAGAAGGAGGTTACAGCGAGAGTTTGGCAGGTATTTCATCCGTGGATGAAAATTGTAAGTGCAACTACTCAGCTTGGATTCTTCAAGGTAAGATGCTGCTGTGATGGAACAAAATACCTAACTTGCCAACATGCGGAGCACGGCCCTGTTTGTCAAGAGTAGCGGCGGCAAACTGGAACGTAGGATCGAGTTTTTTTCAAATGTACATTCGGAGGGGAAGGCAGATGGCGTGAAAGGCTATATGCCTCTCATCAGGCATAACATTTTATCCAGCATAATTAATTATTTTACTAAATACATTGTGATTAGTAAAGAACGATTAAGAAAAAAATTGACAAGTTCATTATTTTTTCTATAAACTTTACTTAGGAAGTATTGCCAATAAAAAATATCATTATATGAATCTGCTTGAGGTAGCCGGTTCAGTATCGTATAGGAGGAGACAATCATGAAAAAGATTATTATCGCAGGTTGCGCAGTCGCTGCAATACTTGTCGTCAATTTGGCTCAGGCTGCTGATTCCGATAAAAACTGCATCAGAGGTGATGCAAAAACTATAGATGAAGCATTTACTTTGGGTGTGAAGTTAGCTAAAAGTGCAGGCTTAGAGTTGGGAGCTGGAGAAAATCAGGCTCATATTCATATTCTACCGGAAAAGGATCATGATCTCTACGTGGTGGAAGTTTGTCCTTCTTCCTGTGAATCCAATAAAGCAGGAAGCTAAGATATTCTTGACCTCGTTAACTTGGCTCGTCATCTCTGTACATGACGAGCCTTTTTTATTGAGATGAAAAACCGATAGGCACTAAGAATCTATTCCCATCCTCTTGTCGTGTTCGCTATAGGCACTCCGCAACGTA
This sequence comes from Candidatus Electronema sp., assembly GCA_026645415.1. Classification (GTDB taxonomy): domain Bacteria; phylum Desulfobacterota; class Desulfobulbia; order Desulfobulbales; family Desulfobulbaceae; genus Electronema. Next base: position 7,611 of record JAPEVH010000014.1, on the reverse strand, counting down.
ACCGGTTTTGCTTTTCCTTTCTTAAGTCGTAAATTGAGGACTTCGACAAAGACTGAAAAGGCCATAGCAAAATAAATATAACCTTTAGGAATATGTTGATGTAGCCCCTCAACAATTAAGGTGAAACCAATCAGCAAAAGAAAGCTCAGGGCCAGCATTTTGACTGTGGGATGATGATTCACAAAATTGCTGATCGCTCCGGCAAGAAAAATCATGGCAATAGCTGCAACTATGACAGCGGCAATCATCACTGGAAGCTGATCAACCATACCCACTGCGGTGATGACTGAATCAAGAGAGAACACTACATCAAGCAGGAGTATCTGAATAATCACACTGAGAAAAGACGGCCATGCTCTTCTGCTGCCATCAGTGCCATGCTCTTCCTCTCCCTCCAGCTTCTGATGGATTTCATGGGTGCTTTTACCAATGAGAAACAGACCACCAAGTAGCAAAATAATATCTCGGCCAGCAATTTCATAGCTGAACAGGGAAAACAGCGGCTCGGTTAGCCCGATAATCCATGACAGCGAAAGAAGGAGCAGGACACGGGAAAAGATCGCCAGAAGAATGCCAGTAGTACGTGCCCGGCCTTGTTCGTGTATAGGCAGTTTTCCCGCAAGAATAGAGATGAAAATCACGTTGTCCACACCCAACACAAGTTCGAGAAGGACAAGGGTGAGAAAGGCAATCCATGCCTGTGGATCAGCGAGCCAAGCCATCTGAACAAACTCCTATTTGTGAAAGGGATAAAAAAAGCCGAAGACGTGTTTCGTCTCCGGCTTGGGCTGTTGAATAATGTCTATTTAATAGCCAATTGGTTCTACCTGTTGGTCGGGATTCCGCCAAGGCTTAGGTGCGCCGCTTTGAGGTGCGTAACCTGTACCTGGTTCTTCTTGAGACATAGGTGGTGGATAGTCAGTGTCATAGCCCTGATTCTGATTATTGCTAAAATAACTCGGCTGCTGCAAGGATTGTGCTCTACTGCCCGGCATGGCCAAGCGCAGCGGCTCTGCCTGAGAATTGCTCACTAAGCGACGCATGAGAATATCTATTGGCGAGATCATACCACCGCCATAATAGGCACTGTTCCACCTGTCACGAGGTGTAATAACCGCTCCTTCAACAGAAACACCACCAAATAAGCCCTTAGAACGACCAAAGGCCAGCACATCCGCAGTCTGCGCCTTGGCATTCTTACCTATTGGCCCAGCAGCGACAGAAATATCAGCACCTACCTTTATCTCGGTTGAAAGCATGGCATTCAAGCCTTGCTCGGTCATGATCATCAATACCAATTCAGAAGCATCTGCTCCTACTTGCAGGCCAAGAGACAGAGAACCCATTGTATAAAAGGCTGGATAGCTCCATGTCCCTGTGCGCCGGTCGCGCACCAACAGTGCCCCAGAACCACCTGCCCCACCAAGAATAAAGCCACCTCGGAGCATCTGCGGAACAATAAAAATACCATAAGCCTGATTCACATTGTCATGAAACCAGCCCTGCTTGGGATCGTGCATAAAGCTGTTAAAAACAGCTTGGCTTTTTAAGACAAGGCTTTGCGTTTCATCAAGACTGTCTGTGGCTTGAGCAGGACTAGACAGCGGCAAGGCAAGGAAGAAAAAAAGCAAGGCAACAACGGATATGCGGAATGGAAACATAATCAAGTCACTTGTCAGAGAATCATAAGACAGCAAAGCTGACCGGCAGGAGCTGGCAGCCGATCAGCAGAGGAAAGCAGTTAGTCTGCCTCAAAGAAATGCTCTTGTTCAGCCTGGCATTTTGGGCAGACCCAGTCAGCGGGTAAATCCTCAAAGGCAGTGCCTGGCTCGATACCGTTATCCAAGTCGCCTTCTGCTGGATCGTAGATGTAACCACAGGGACATTCATATTTCTGCATTGATGTTTCCTCCAAATATAATAGGTTGAGAAGCAGCTCTTACAATAGAAAAGAGTATAATACGTAGCACCGCAGAGAGCGACAGAAAAAATTGCTTGACAGAGTGAGGCCGTGTAGTTAAGTTGATAGTTAAATACTTAACTATAACTCTAGGTACAATGATCGAAAGCGAAGTCAACAATCTTGCCCTTCTGCTTAAATCTATTTCTCATCCCATTCGCCTACAGATCCTCTGTCTGCTGCAAACCAGTGAGCTGTCAGTCGGTGAGATACGGAAAGAGATGCAAACCAGCGGAGCTAACATCAGCCAACATTTGAACATTATGCGTAATCAGGGTATTATCGCCTCTCGTAAGGAGGCAAACTTTGTCTATAACCGAATTGCTGATCAGCGGGTTATTGAGTTAATGAAGACCATGAAGCAGCTCTTCTGTAGTATTTCCTGAACAGAGCAGCTTTTTACAGAAAAACAGGGAGAAAATTATGCAAATAGAAAGAATCATCGGCTTCTCTCTGCGGAAGCCAAAGGCGGTCATCGCGGCCATGATTCTGGTCACGCTGATTATTGGGGTCTTCATTGTGCGGGTGCATGTGGACACTGATCCAGAAAACATGCTCTCTGCAACCGAGCCAGTCCGTATTTTTCATGCCCAGACTAAAAAAGAGTTCAATCTCCATGATGTGGTCGTGCTCGGTGTCGTCAATGAGCAGAATCCAGATGGCGTATTCAATCCTGAGACGCTGAAAAAAGTTTACACCCTGAGTAAGTTTGCTGCCACATTAGCTGACCCAGACGACCCAGAACGACGGGTAGTTGGCCGGGACATCATCGCCCCAGATAACGTGGACAATATTCTCCAAGCTGGACTGGGCCAAGTGCGCTTTGAATGGCTGATGCAGGAGCCGCCTACCACCAAGGAAGCTGCTCTGAAAATTCGTGATGCAGCGTTGGCCAATCCGCTCTTTAAAGGAACTATGGTTTCTGAGGACGGCAAAGCCTTAGCCATCTATTTGCCGATCACTCAAAAAGATTTTGCTCATGCCACTGCCGAGCGACTGCGAGAAAAAATCCAAGAACTTGGGCCTGCGAATGGCGATGAGTTCCACATCACGGGTTTGCCTGTAGCAGAAGACACCTTTGGCAAGGAAATGTTCATTCAGATGGCGATTTCTGCACCTATGGCCATGCTGATGATTTTCCTGCTCATGTACTATTTCTTCCGCAATCTCCAGCTCATTACTGCGCCGATGATTCTTGCTTTCTGCGCCGTGATTATCACTATGGGCCTATTGATTGGTACTGGTCATACCCTGCATATCATGAGTTCGATGATTCCGATCTTCATTATGCCGATTGCGGTGGTGGATTCGGTGCATATCCTTTCAGAGTTTTTTGATCTGTACCAACGGATAAAAAATCGGAAGGAGACCTTGGTGCATGTGATGGGTGATCTATTTTGGCCGATGCTCTTTACCTCGCTTACCTCTTCTGCTGGTTTTCTCTCTTTAGCATGGACTCCAATTCCGCCAGTACAAGCCTTTGGTCTTTTTGTTGGTATTGGTATCATGCTGGCTTGGGTAATGACTATCCTCTTTATCCCAGCCTATATCATGCTCATTCCTGAGAGCAAGCTGGAAAGTTTCGGAGCCTCTGCGGATCATGCAGATCACAGTAATTCGCCGCTTAACCGGCATCTGCGCTGGATTGGCAAGACAGCCTCTGGTCGGCCTTGGTTAGTTATTGGCGTAAATATTGGCGTGATGATCATTGGCGTGGTTGGTATATTGATGATTCAGGTTAATGATAATCCTGTCAAATGGTTTAAGAAAACCCATGAAATACGGGTGGCAGACCGAGTGCTAAACAAACACTTTGGCGGCACCTATGAAGCCTATTTAGTTTTGTCTGGCAATACCAAAGAACTGACTATTGCTGAGGCTGATGATTTGCTGAAAAAAGAAGTGGATTCTTTGGCCAGTGATAATCAAACGCTGAAAGAAACGGCCTTAAATAGCCTCACTGGAGAGGCGACAGATGCCAAGACCGGCACTGAGTTCTTAGACAACTTGACTGAGGCATGGAATGGCGAGCTAGACAAGGTTGCCGCAGATGACGATGCAGGCTATGATTTCTGGACAGCAGCAATTAATGCGATTGACAAAGTGCGCAGCCGCAAGGAAATCTTCAAACGGCCAGACGTACTGAACTATATTGCTCAGTTTCAGGCGCATATAGCCAAGCAGGGTGACGTAGGCAAGTCGAATAGCATCAGTGATGTAGTTAAGAAGGTGCATCAGGAACTGTATGAAGGCAAGCCGCAGTATTTCACCATCCCTGAGAGCGTTAATGCGGTAGCTGAGACGCTGATGTCCTTCCAGAACAGTCATAAACCCGATGATCTTTGGCATTTAGTCAACCCAGATTACACGAAGGCCAATCTCTGGATTCAGTTGCGCAGTGGCGACAACAAGGACATGGAGCGGGTGATTGCCGATGTGGAGCAGTATCTGACCAGCAATCCGCCACCAGTTGAGCTGAAGCACGAATGGGCTGGCCTGACCTATATCAATGTGATTTGGCAGAACAAGATGGTTGTCGGCATGATGGAGTCCTTTCTGTCCAGTTTTGCACTGGTCTTCTTGATGATGGCGTTCCTCTTCCGTTCGCTGACGTGGGGCCTGCTGGCAATGATTCCGCTGACCTTTACCATTGGCTTTATTTATGGTTTCATTGGCTTGATCGGTAAAGATTACGACATGCCAGTGGCCGTGCTCTCCTCGCTGGCCTTGGGCTTGGCCGTTGACTTTGCCATTCATTTCCTCCAGCGCACCCGGATGACCATGGCAAAAACTGGCGATTGGAATGCAGCAATCAAAGATATGTTTGATGAGCCTGCGCGGGCGATTCTCCGCAATATCATTGTGATTGCGGTTGGCTTCACACCGCTGCTGCTTGCGCCGCTGATTCCGTATCAGACTGTGGGCGTGTTCTTGGCCACGATCATGTTCTACTCTGGCTTTGCGACCCTGTGGATTCTTCCTGCCCTTTTGACGGTGATGAAAGGTTGGGTGTTCAAGCGAGAGTTGAAGGCGTTTGCGCAGAAGAGCTGAGGGGTGATAGAGTAATGGCTTTCCCGACGACATCTTATTTTGGGTGTTGTCGGGGAGGAAACTCTTGTTCAGCTAAAACGTATTGCGGCAATTGGAAATATCATGATTCTCGACTTTCAAAAACCACATCTTTCCATCACTGAGCTGGCGCAAACTGAACTCCCTGATTTTACAGTGTTGACTGGTGTGAATGGCTCAGGGAAAAGTCACCTATTATCCGCCATCGCAAAACAAAGCATACAAATCATAGGAATGAATCAGCCCAGGATCGTGCTGTTTAACTACGCAACATTTAAGTTAGATAATGAACCTGTTTTAACATCTCATCAATTGTTAGCTGAAAAAGAGACGGCATGGCAATTTTATCAACAGCAGATTAAAAACACTGCAAAAAGCTGGCTTTCGTCATTAGGTGATGATTATGAAGTTATTAAGCAGAAATGCGTGAGTTCCAACACACCATTTTTAGAGATAAAAGAGCCTATAGTTAATTCTTACGGACAACGACTTGAAAATTGGTACAATCAGGCAAAACTGAAGAACACCCAGCAAGCGCAAGGTATCTATGCAATGGCAAGAAATCTGCCGTATGGAATAGATGGTATTGAACATGATGATTTTCTTTCTCTGTATAAACCATTCATCGTCAAGAACGATTTCCTGCCAAATCAACTTGGACGTGTATTTTGGGATTACTATGTAAAATATCAACAAAATCAGCTTCACGAATACCAGAATGAAAAATATAATAAGAATTATCCGGCACTGTCAGAAGATGAATTCATTAGGAAGCACGGAGAGAAACCTTGGGATATAGTCAATCAAATACTTGAAAAATTCAATACAGTAACATACAGGGTGAATTCACCAGAGGGTGAAGATATTTTTAAAAACTTCCAGCTCAAGCTACGTCATACCAAAAAAGAAAAACTTCAGATAGATTTTAGTAGTCTCTCCTCTGGCGAACAGGTGCTTATGGCTCTGGTCGCCTCCGTTTATAAAGCATCTGCCGACAAGCTCTTTCCAGATGTATTGCTGCTTGATGAAGTGGACGCATCGCTGCATCCCTCTATGATGAAAAATATGCTTGAAGTCATAGAGGATGTATTTCTTCGTCAATCCGTCAAAGTTATTCTTGTCACTCATTCTCCTACCACCATTGCTTTAGCACCAGAAAATTCGATTCATGTTATGAATCCGAGCGGTGCCGAGCGGATTATCAAGACAACCAGACAAAAGGCTTTGGCAATCCTTACCCAAGGTTATGCCACCCTTGATGAAGGGCTGAAAGTGTTTGATGAGGTCGCCCATGAAAAATTAACCATTATCACAGAAGGCTATAATACTTCTTTTTTACGTAAGGCTCTAAAACTCAAGGGAATAAATGGAGTGAACATTTTAGATGACTTGGAATCCATCACTGGAGATTCCCAGCTCAGAACTTTGTTTGATTTCTTCACAAAAGTACAGCATGATAACAACGTACTATTTGTTTGGGATTGCGATGTTTGGTCTAAATACAATAAGCTCACTGCCTCTAACAACACTTATCCTTTTATTTTTGAAAAGAATAACGATAATAATCTGGCGAAAAAAGGCATTGAAAACTTATTTCCTGAAAGCCTGTTCTCAGGCATGATCAAGTCTACAACTTTAAGTAAGGGTGATACAATTGAAGAATTTGATGGGTCAAGAAAGCGAGATTTTGAAAAACTCGTTATGGAACGTAGCGATCCTGATGACTTCAGTTTGTTTGCTCCGTTTGTAATGAAGGTTCAAGAGCTTATTGCATGACAGAATCAGCTCCGTATCTCTACAAGTTTGGACAAGGAACATTTCGATAAAACCGGAACATGAATTCAGAGAGCCAGCTTGCGGGAAAAACGCACAGCCTAATGAAACGGACGGGCCACCGCTTTCTTGAAAAGCAGCTCTCCGTTCATGAAAAGAACGTCTCCGCTTAAAAAGAGGAGAGCCTCTTTCGTAAAAGTCATTCGTACTCTCTTAAAAAGTACCAGCACTTTTCTTGGTTGGAGCTGTCCTCTTTTAAATAGGACAAGACAACTTTAAAAAAGAAGCAGTCCGTTCCTTAAAGAGCAGCCTCTCTCTTTTAAATAGAGGTAGCACATTCGTTAAAAGGAGCTGCCTGAGAAAGAAAAGTACCTTTCCTCTCAAAAGTAGGACAGCCACTTTCCTTGAGAGCACTTGAGCGCGCAAAAGAAGGAAGCAGTGCAGGGAGAAAAGGCCATGACATAGTTTGAAGAGGAAGGAAAAATCAATGAAATGTGCAATCTGTATTGGCGGAAGGACTGCAAAAGGCTTCTCAACCGTGCTCTTGGAAAAAGATGAAACGATATTAGTTTTCAAGCAGGTTCCTTCAGAAATTTGTGAGAATTGCGGAGAAGAGTATATTTCGTCTGAAGTGAATAAAATTCTGCTCCGCCATGCAAGAGAAGAGCTGAATCGAAATGTTTCTCTTGAGATGCTGAATTTCTCGCCCAGAGAATCTATGAAATCAGCTTGACAGAATATAGGGAAATTTTCGTGAAGCTATGAATTGCCCGAAAGTGCGCTCAGTCAAGGCGGCTGACAATCACATC
>JAPEVH010000059.1 GCA_026645415.1 Candidatus Electronema sp. | reverse complement strand
TCCGACTTGCGGGCGTTCATTTCCATAAAGGACCGCCAGAGAGCATCAGGAATCCCGTGCAGGCGGCGGTTGAACTGACCTTTGGAAACCATGTCAGGAATATATCCATATTCTTTGAGAAAACGGCAGCTTCTTTCATAGTCTCCGTTGAAGAAAGCCGCAGCCGTCAGAGCAGTCGTCATAACTTCCGCCGTATTCATTTTGCATTGAGGATCATCCTGATGACCGACGGAAGTCAGAAAGTCGGCACTCTGACAGTAAATTGCTGTAATTTCGAGATCCATTGTTTCCTCCTGTATGCGGTTGTGTGTTTTTCAGGCAACAAAAACATAACACATACAGGTGGAAGTTTGGATGTTTTTATAGGTCGCAACTTGGGTTATATTTAAAATAATTCCTAATCGGAATTTCGATGGCTGGTGGCGATGCAGGGACTTGAACCCCGGACACTACGGATATGAGCCGTATGCTCTAACCGGCTGAGCTACATCGCCTTGACAGGGCTTTATTATTGCCTATTTTTCTTTTTTTGTCAAGCGGGAAAAATCAAGTAAAAAACAAGAAGAGATGTACTTCGTACCTACTACAGCTTCCTGCCAAAATGGAGCACACTTTTTGCAATAACTGCACCTGTATGCGATTGCGTCCAATCGTGATGGTGGTCATCAAAGGGAAGGAACACTAAGGAAGCAGCCAATGTTTCTGGAACTGCACCAGAAAGTTGGGGAAAGATATGGCGACCACTGGCAGCAGAGGTTGATAAAACAACCTTAAGTGCCTGCTGCGCCTCACTGAGAGGGAGCGTTGCCGGATATGGACTCACTAAAGCCTTAATTTTTGCTGGTCGTTCCTTTGCTAAATACCTCTGACTAATAGTAATCTGCTTACTCACCCGAAGAAACATTTCTGGCCGCAGTTTAAAAGCTGGAATCCAGAACTGCATAGCCTGCTGCCGCCATTCTGGACGCACAACGAGTGGCTGGTTAGTGCGTTCAATGAAATCCGCAAAAGTAAGGAGATGTAAGGCACGGAAATGGGCCGTGACTTTCCAGAATGGCAGGTGCATGGCCGCATCCCATTCATTGGGCACGACTTGGCAATCTATTCGTTCTAAACTTTCCTTGCCAATCTGCCAAGCAGTGTCGCAGTTTGGACAAAGCGGTACAAGACAGTCAGTTTCGCCATCCAACGTCCCACCGCAGCGCGGACAAAGGGCAGCAAGAAACCTCGTCTGCCAATGAATTTGAAAGGGAACGCCTTTTTTCAGCACACCTGTTGAGGCAGGCAACGGCTCTCCTAACACCGCATCAAATAATCCATCTTCTTTTGGCAGCAATGGCAGATAGATAAAACTGATAGTTTCTCCAATATAGGCATGATGATAGACCTGTATTTGCTTATGTCCTTCTAGCCAATTGTGCAGCTTAGTGGCCTTCATAAAAATATCTCTCACAGAAAGAGAGAGCGGCAAAAAACGGCCCTTGGTTTCGCTGTGAACCCGGACTAAATTCATCGCTTGCGGCCGGAGACCAAGGGAGGCTGGCAGGCCGGGGTAGCCACAACCATCTTGCGTGGTGTCTAAAACCCGATGAGAAACGCCGGAATCGGTCACAGAAAAAACATTGCCCTTAAAGCGGAGATACGGGGCATAGATCAGCCGAGCCTGATCTTTAGCTCGGTTCGGCAAGGCATAACGAAACGGCCCGCTGCCGGTGAGGAGAAAGTTTTTTACCTTGCAATAAGGACAAGTAAGCAGGCGGTCGTCTGCTGAGAGCGTAACCGAGCCGCCACATTGGGGACAGGGTTGTTCAACTCGGAGACTCACAGCTTCAGGCCGCAGCCGTTGCAGAATTGTGCGCCAGGCAGGTTTTCTTGATTACAGGCGGTGCAGATCACTGCGGGCGGCTTTTGATTCGCAGGCTGACCGCAGCGAGAACAGAATTTGGCGCCAGGGGTAAGATTTTTACCGCAGTTAGTACACTGCATGAGCACAATTTGCTGGTGACCACAGAGCGGGCAGAAGCGGGCTTCAGCAGGAATAGAGTTGCCGCAATCTGAGCAACGACTGGTGGCCGTGGCCGCAGCTTGTCCTGCCATGCCCTGCTGCTGCATTCCAGCAAACATGGCAGGCATCATCAAACCCATACCCAATCCCAGCCCAGCTCCAGCTTCGCCATTGTTTTGCGCGGCTTTTTCCATAGCCATTGCTGCTTTCATGCGGACAAACTTGTCCATGTCCTGAATCACACCAAGTCGGCTACGGTCGTCAATAGCGGCCTGTACCTCTTCTGGCGGGGTGATAGAAGAAATGTACAGTTCATCTAAGGCTAGGCCCAAGCGGACAAAATCGCGAACCAGTCGTCTTTTCAGTGCATCTGCCATTTCGTCAAACTGAGCAGGCAGGCTGAAAAGCGTGTCAAGCGTCTCTCCGAGATAGTCGTTGAGTCGAGAAACAACCACACGGCCCAAGTACTCCTCAATCTGGTCGGTATTGTACTTGCCCATAGTTCCAGCCAAGGTGTTGATAAACAGTACTGGCTGGATAACGCGGATATTGAAGATCCCGTGCGCACGCAGACGGACAAAGCCTAGCTCGGAGTCACGGAAGGCCATTGGGTCGCGGGTTCCCCATTTTAGGTTGGGAAAGAGCTTGAGATTAACAAAATAAACTTCAGCCCGCAGCGGGCTGATCATCCCCCAAGGCGCAGAAAGCAGCTTGGTAATGATCGGAATATTACCGGTTCGCAGAGTATGACGACCCGGGCCAAAGGCATCGCCAGCTCTTCCCTTGTAATACAAAACGGCAGCTTGGCTTTCGCGTACCGTTAGTTGGGCACCGAACTTAATCTCACCGGAACTTTTTTCTGGAAGACGATGGAGCAGCTCTTGGCCGGTTTCATCAAACCATTCTAGGTTTTCTAGGAGGATGAGGTTGTCAGCACCCATAGGATTGATCTCTCTGGTTGATGTTCAAGCAAAAAAGCTAAAGCTGATATAGCGTCTCGTCATGCACAGGCTGCTTCGGGCCAGAACGAATTTTCTTTTTTAAGCCTTCTAGCGAGAAGGCATCATCTGAATCAAGCAGGTCACCCATATCCTTTTCGATTGCATCAGGGTCTTCGCCTGCCTCCATCCGCGCAATGGCTTCTTCCATTGGCTCGCCAAGATTAATACCGGTCTTATCAGAAAATTTACGCATGAGCTGGGCCATTTGGCGGGGATCATCTTCATTCATCCCTTCCGCCTCCCGCATCAAGCCCTCTAAGGCGTGTTCCATTTTGGTTTCATCTAGCCCAGCCAGCGGATCATCTTCTCCATCCTCCTTGGCTCTGCCAATTACGGCAAAAGTAGAGACCTGCCGTTCCAACTCTTTTCTGCCACATTTCGGGCAATCGGGACGTTTTTCAGTGTTAACCCGACTAGACAAAAAGTTGAAAATTGTATTGCAGTCTTGGCAAAGAAATTCGTAGATCGGCATATTTTCCTATCAATTACAGATTATTGAATGCAAGCCTGCTTTGGCACAATAAAAAAGATCAGGCTCCTTAAAGGATACCTGATCTTTTTGGTTTTCTCAACTAACAGATGAGCTTAGTCAAGTCCTACTTATGGTGCCACAGGTAGAGTAGTGGTGTTACAGGTAGCTGCATCACCATCGCATACATAGCGCACATAGGCAATATTTGTTGCTGGATAATTACTAGCAAAAAAACCACCTTGAAAATCGATAGTCCATATTTTTGTTGTGTCAGCAGCATAAGGTGAGGAAGACCAGACCGGAAGACTTGTCGAAGCATCAGGTGTAGGAAAACAAACTGTATTTATGGCACGTTTCGTGGTAGATACAGCATTCTCCTCTTTTACAATAGACTGAAGTTCTTTGATATTTGGCAGTCGCCACAGACTGGTCGTTTTACCAAGTGCTGTAGCCCAAGCTATTGCTTGTATAGTTCCTGTACAAGTAGTCCCAGATTGCCCATAGAGGCATTTACTCCAAGTTAAATTGGTATTAGCATCTGTGATGGTGCCATTTCCATTATCAGTTGGCCATGTTGTTTCGCCGCTAATAACAGAGCCATTGCACATATCCGCAGCAAAAACAGGTTGCGCTGCCAGCATAAAAACTAGTGCCATTAAGGCATAAATATAAATACGCATTTTTTGTCTCCTGAAGAATATCATTACGGACGAACTAAGCGGACAGGAAAGGTATTGCCAGATTTTAAAATAGTATTGTCGGCATTACCTTTTACAAAATTAACTCCCCATACCTTGGTATTGTCTGCGGCATTGGGTGTTGATGTCCAATAGACTGCATTTTGCGTATCCGCAAAAAAGCCTCTGGTTGCGTCGTTGTCAATAGCAGGAGAAGTTCGGTGATAGGAAACAATGCTAACAAGTTCCTTGATCGTAGGAATACGCCATCCTGTCAGTCCGCATATAGTAGGATTTAATGCTGAAGCATCAGCGAAACTCATTGCAGCTTGACTAGGAGACCAAGTCAGGCCAGTAACGTTATCTTGAATACAGGTTTCAACATCGACTACTTTAGTAAAACTAAAACCTGCATAACCATCTGTATCAATATTATTGGTTTTATCTCTGCCATACTGAGAGTCATCACCCGTTGCTTTAAGCGTAGTAATGCCTGTATCATTGAGTTTACCATTTCCTACTACTGCTTCACATACATTACTTACACATGAAGTGTAACAGATATTTCCATTACAGCAGACACCTGATGCGTAGCATCTGCTGTTGCAACAAACTCCACTGCTACAATCACTATCAGCCGTGCAGGAATTGCTCCCGTTTCCAGCCAAAATCGGCGGCATATCCAGCACCAGATTGGCAGAGACAACTCCCGGTACAACTGCCACAGCGGCCAGCGCACTTAGCAAAAAAAATCTTTTCTTCATTACAGTATCCTCCGTAATTTATTTTTTTATCAAGATACCAGAAAAAAAGAAAGAAGACAAACCATTCTTATGCCTCAGCAGGCATTCAGAACTGCATCAAGATCTTGCTCTTGTATCTGATCTGTAACCTGTACGCTGCCAATTCTTTCTGGAAGTATATAGAAAATCCTACCACCTACTGTCTTTTTGTCGTTGCGCAGATATGTTTTAATGATTTTTCGATCTAGCTCGCTTGGAATAGAAACAGGCAAACCATAGGCAGCGATCAAAGAACAAATCCGTTCCTCAGCTTCCATCGCCAAACACCCACTGCGTACCGCCAATTTCGCGGCTGTAACCATGCCAATAGCCACAGCATAACCGTGAATCAACCGAAATTCAGAGGCCGCCTCTACTGCATGACCAATAGTGTGGCCAAAGTTGAGAATCCGGCGCAAGCCGCCTTCCCGTTCGTCCTGCTCAACAACCCATGCCTTGATCTCGCAGCAACGAGCAATGAGTTTAGTTAGTACATCCTGCTGTAAGGCAAAAATTGCCTCTTGGTTTTGCTCCAGAAAAGCAAAAAACTCAGCATCATTGATTACGCCATACTTGATAACCTCGGCCAACCCGCCGCGTAGCTCGTCTTGAGGCAAGGTTTGCAGTACATCAAGATCAATATAAACTGCCTTTGGTTGATAAAAAGTCCCAACCAGATTTTTTCCTTCAGGAATATCCACGCCAGTCTTACCGCCGACAGAGCTGTCCACCTGCGAAAGCAGGGTCGTTGGCACTTGGACAAAAGGAATACCACGCAGATAAATCGAGGCGAGAAAGCCTGTAATATCACCAGTTACGCCGCCACCAAGAGCGATCAAGGCATCTTTGCGGTCAAAGCCACGCTGGGCCAGTTCGCTGGAGAGCGTAGCAATAGTTTGGAGATGCTTGCTTGATTCACCTGCTGGAAACGTAATCAGCTCGGCTTGAATACCTGCTGTAGTTAGCGATTGTATGAAGCGGTTGCCGTATAAAGCCGCCACCCGATCATCGCTGATTACGCCGTATTTAGCTCCAATTCTCCGTTCTTGCAAATCAGTGCCGATTTTATCAAGCAGGCCGGAACTAATCCGAATCGGATAACTCCGTTCACCTAGCCCGACTGTTACTACTGTTTCTGTCATCTTGTCTGAATCCTCATTCTGCACATTTTCGTTCTCCCACATCTCATTGCAGGACAAGTCTCTCCTGCTTCCGATAACGGGCACCAACGAATTGTTTGAGATCTGGTCCGGTTCTGACGTTATTCATAAGTCGCCAGAACCATTGGCGCGGAACGTCCCCTTGTATATCATGAGGGTACTCATAGCTGTAGCGCAGAGAGTCTTCTATACCTGCTCTGTATGAGCGAACAAATGTAGGCTTCAGATACGCTTGCAACCCCCAGCGCACATTGTTCAACAGCTCCGATAGCCACGTGCTGTAGTAAAAGAAACAATTTTCATCCAAATTCTCTACGAACTCGTCTAGTACAAGGGGTATTTGTTCCTCTGGAACAGCGTAGCTGTGGTTGGTCAAAATTTTGGCAACGTCTCTCGATACCCCAGTCAAACGAGAAAGATTGTGCTTGGAATGATTGCCGATGATATACAAAAATTCCAGTCTGGATACATCAATTGTTGCATTGATATTGATGGTTGGCAGCCAGAGGGTTATAGCCTTTTTATAACTGAGCCAACTTTCTAATGCTTCGATTGAATTTTTTAGATCGTTAACACTTCCATTAACGTCAAACGACTTTGTGGCGCACGCTCCTTTAAGAACTGCCAAGCAAGAACCGGTTACACCGGTTAGTTGCTTGCTTCCATTTTCTTTGACGAAATCGAGCAAACGAATCAGGAACATCTCCCGATGAACGCGGGTTTGAAAAATCACCTCTGCTTCTCCGGGATATTCGGAAACATCGAGAACCGTAAGCAAGTCATGGTTTGCAATATTGTCTACAGCCTCAAGGCATATACATAATCCAATGGTTTCTCGTTCCGCCGCGCTGTAGGTCATTTTATTGCCCAATTTTATATAGCCAGCTCTCCAAAACACAAAAGGATCGACGTTGCCGCCGATCCTTTATCTATTCACTACCGGAATTCAAACCAAACGCCGGTTCAGCGGACATCAGCAACCAAACGCTTTCTGGAGATTAGGAATAGTCTGCTTCTTACGGCTCATCATGCCAGGAATCCACATGGAGTTACCGCTCAACTTAGTGTTGAAAGCACCTTCAATGATGGACGCATCATCAGACAGCACCATCAGCTCAGTACCTTCCTTAACTACGTCTGTCAGCATCAACAGAATAGTGTGCTGCCCACCAGCGGCTTTTTTCTCCTGCATGGCCTTGTACAGCTCCTCGCGGATGGCTGAGGTAGCTTGATCAAGCGCAGCAAGCTCAAGCTGACCACAGCCAATCAACTTGCCCTTCATATCGAAATCTTTATAGTCGCGATTGAGCAAATCCATAGCTGGGATGCCATTAATGGAGCTTTTAGCCTTCAGCATCTCCATGAACAGCTCGTCAGTGTCCTCTACCGCAGCAATTTTCTTCAGCTCGGCAACTGCTTTTTTGTCCTCATCAGTGCAGGTCGGGGACTTAAAATTAACGGTGTCGCTCAGAATAGCAGACATCATCAGACCAGCGATCTGCGGCTGAATAGCTACACCCTCAGTATCGTAGAGTTGCTTCAGGACAGTACCAGTGCAACCAACCGGCTTAACACAGCAAAAAATCGGGCTATTGGTAGTAACATCACCAATTTTGTGATGGTCAACAATTGCAACTACATTGTCTGCGCTTAGGTTGTCTGGAGCCTGCTTCAGGTCGCTGTGGTCAACCAAAGCAATGATTTTACCTGTAGCATCGGTCATAATCTCCGGTGCAGCAACATTAAAACGGCGGAGCACGGTCTGCGTCTCCGGGTTCATTGCGCCTTGCATGGCAGGAATCGCCTCAGTACCTTTAGCTTTGAGCAGCTCGGCATAAGCGATAGCGGCGGTGACGGAATCAGTGTCCGGGTTTTTGTGTCCGGTGACATAAACAGCCATGTTATTTCCTCCTAGAGTTCAAATCCAAGCCTTCATTAAAAAAGGCGGTCTCAATTTATCTACAGAGAAACTACTATTTATTCTTTTCAGCAAGCAGCGTCAAGGAGAAAAGAGTTAGATGCTCCTGCCCTGCCAGAGTAACCCAATTTTTCTTTGCCGATAGCGACTGCAATCTGCTAGAGTGAAACGCGAGCACCCATGAAAAATAACGCGGATGAAATAAGATGAAACGAAAAAAACAGCAGGAAAAGCGAAAAGTGTCGCTTCAATCCATTGCCTTTGCCTGCACAGTATTGATTGCGGTACTAGCTGGCGCATGGTTTCTTTTTCCAGAAGAAATGCACAATGCTATCCAAAAGTTGCCAGAGACAGTTCGTCCTTATGTAGAGCAGATTGCCTTTCCACAACATAAGGATTCTGTTCAACAGGCTACGGCAACAGGAGATATCCCAAGTAACGCACTAGAAGAAGAACCAACAGGCATGGTTCCGACAGCATCAGAAACTGCGCCTTTATCAGCCAAGAAAGTTACAGAGGAAACAGAGGCTGCAACTACCGAATCAGACAAGGAAAAGCCTTCAGCAGCTCAGAGTTGCTCTGTCGCAGCAGGTAAACTAAACAATTTCTTCAATAGCCTAGACAAAAAATCCTATATCCAAGAATTCAAACTCAAGCAACCAGTGCGACAGCGTTTTGAAAGATTAGAAGAAAAATTGGCTACCAAAACGCCAACAGTGATTCGGGAAACTGATGATCTTTACACGGTTTTGGCAAATACAGCCCACTTTTTCCGGGTGATTGGCAAGGATAATATTCAGTTAGTCAAAGCGGTACTAACGCAGGAACAGGGTGATTTTGAAGAACTGGCCAACGGATTGTACAGCACGAGCACGGCAGAACAGTGTCCAGCAAATACGGTGCAGATTCCTTTTAACACTGCTTATGAGTACTCGGTATTCTTTCTGAATACTATTGGTGGCCGTTCTTATCTCTTTCGGCGGGCAGCAAAGGTGCGCTTATTGAGTACGTATTACGCCCTTTTGATTGTGGATCAGGCGAACAAAAAGAATCTTAACACACACGGACTAGATATCAGTCAGCTCATTCCACCTCTTATTCAGGAGATTGAAGCAACAAATCAACTGGCCCGTAAAGATGAATATTTGAATCAGCTCCATGATCTAGCTGTCCAATATCCACTTCGATAACAAGGAGGAAGATCAGGATGAAATTTCGCTGCGGCGACTGTGGAACCTATTATCTTGTTGAAGGCATAAAGAAACTGCGTAAAAAGCAGTCGCTCAGATGTATAGCATGCGACAATGTCTTTGTTGTGCAGCCTGACCAAAGGTTTTTTTCTTCCAAGAGAAACTCTCAGCTCATTTGCAACTCCTGTGGTCAATTTGTTGAAGAAGCAGATGGAGTCTGCTCGTGTGACCGGGATGCTGCGGAGAGCAGCGCACAAGAAGCGCAGCGGATAGATAACAAGGAGTATCAGTTCTTTATAGTACGCAAAGGTAGAATTCAGCCCAAATATAAAAGGGTCAATTGGTTTGCTAGAGGTTTGCTGCTGGCCGGAGCTATTACCTTAGCTACTGGTATAATTATTGTAGTGCTTATGCCTAGTAGCAAACGAGATGCGCTCAAAAATACCGTTCTAAAGACGCTGCATATCCCCAGCAAAACGGAAACGCAGGTAGTAATCATGCGTTCAGGAAAAGTCTATTATGCAGAACATATTGAGTATAATGAAAACAAGATGAGTATCACCACTAAAGAGGGGAACCTCATATTTATACGAAAACAGGATATTCAACAAATTCGCAAGGCGGTGATTGAAGACTGACCTGTAAAAGATTTTCTTGTCCTTGGGCAGGCGGTCTGCTATACCAAGGGCGCAGAATTCCCCTACAAGGCTTATGCGCTTGAGAACATGTTTTCCAGATGCTGAGGAGGAACTGAAACTGTGTCAGAAAACAGTATGATTGCCCTGTCACCAGAATCTTACAAAAAGCGACTGATCGCCCAGAAGAAAAATCTTCTTCCTGCGCTGGCTGCCGCTATTAAAAATCATGATGAATCCCGTCGGGACAAACTCCAGCTTATCATTACCTCGTTGACAGAAGCTCTGACCTTTTTCAAGCAGAGCTATCGAAATGAGATTACCTGTCGCAACAGTGTATTAGCTGCATTAGGAAAAATGCAGAAGCTACTCGACAAGACGAGTTATGATCTAGCCTGTACCGGCGTGAAGGTTAATATCAGCACCGCCGAAGCCGAGCAGATTTTTGATAAACTGGTGGCCAAGGGTGGAAAAATAGGAGCCTTTGCAGCCTTCCAAAGTGGAAGGTTAGCAGAATGCCGCATGGATTTCAACCGAGCTGCTGTTCGTTTTGATAAAGCCCTTGCCCTAGAGCGAAGCAATATTCATTATCTCAAAGCGGCTGGCCTCTTGTCCCGCAAAATGTATCAGTATAAAAAGGCGTTAACCTGCTTTTCCTATATTGAAAAACTGCTTGTCCAACAGGGTAAGGATTCCGCTGAACTGGCACTGGCGCGGCGAGAAATTGCCTCTACAGCTGTTCTTTCTGGGCAACACGCCCCTGCTATGGCGTATTACAAAAAGGCCATGAACGGCATTGCCAAATTGCTGGGAAAAACGCATCCAGAAATGGGTATCTGTTGGTTTCAGCTCGGTCTACTTTATGAAGGCCAAGGCGAGTATGAAAAGGCGGAAGGCCCTTATAAGCAGGCTTTGGCAATCATCGAGAAGACAGACAATGATATAGTACAGGCTGGCATTCTTGACAAGCTGGCCCGATTGCACATGGAACTGGAGGCAGAGCTAGATGCCATCCCCTTGCTGGAGCGGTTGTTGGCCATCAAGACCAAATCGCCGCAGCCAGACTTAGCTGGTCTGATCATTATCTACAATCAGCTCGCTGAGGCCAGCAGGATCTGGGGGAATTACGACCAATCAGAAAAATATTATAAGCAGGCTCTGGTCGTAACGCAAAAACTACGCGGTAAGGGGCATCCAGCAGTGGGGAGCATCTATCAGGAACTCGCCAAGCTCAGTGATCGGCAGCGGCGGCCTGATGAAGCAAAACAGTTCAGGGAAATGGCTGAGGCCCTCTTCCGGCGGGACTTGGAGGCGCGGGAAGCTGCGGCAGGAGGTCAGAAGGAGGATCGGCTGACACTGTGACATTTTCCAACGACGCGGACGGCTACGACGCGTTAATGCAACAACTCCATTCTTCATCATTCTGCTATGAATCATTTTGATCAGTCGTTGGAACTACTGGCCTTTAATCTAAAATTAGCCAGCAGAAGCACTCGCACTCGCATTTTGGTCAGCTCTGGTAAACAGGAGGATAAAAAATCCCTGTTACCATATATCAAAGAGCTGCATGAAATTGGGGTTGAATTTTTTGCCACTCCAGGAACCAGTCGTTTTCTGCTTGAACACGGAGTGCAGAACACAGAATTGCACAAGATTGCTGATGATATTGCACCAAATATTCTCCATTATCTTTCTGGTAGCAAAATTGACTTAGTCATCAATATTCTTACAGGCAACAAAGACTACGACGAAGCCTCAGACTCATCAACAATCCGTACGCTCTGCATTGAAAACGGCATTCCTATCTTTACGAATGTGAAGATGGCGGCCATGACCTTGGAGCGAATGCTCAAGGATAAGAAAGGGAATATCTTTAAATATTCAATTACTGATCCTTCTGCTCCTTGGGACATGAAAAAGCATTTCCTCCAAATGGTGTTAGAGAAAGGCGGCTTTGCTTGCTATCATGCCCACTTTGATAAATCCTATATTATCTCCCTTGATAACCTGAAGCTGGGCCAAGCCAACATGCAGAAGAAATGGGAGCTGTATAAGTATCTGAAAGAAAACTATTCGGAAAGCGATCTCACTGAACGAATGAGCCGCTGCATTGAGGTGATGAAAGCGCAAGGCGTGACCCATTGCCGCACCTTTGTCGATGCGGACAACACCGTCAAGCTCCTCCCGATGCAGGTTGCGCTCGCACTAAAGGAAAAGTATAAAAACGAGATTACCATAGAACTGGCCGTGCAGCCCTTGGAAGGGGTACTAGAGCCAAAATCACGGACCTTTTTTGAAGAGGCTTGTGCAATGGCGGATGTGGTTGGTGGCCTGCCTTCCAAAGATCGTCCGCTCCCAGAAAAGCATCTGGATATTATCCTGTCGATTGCTAAGAATCTCGGTAAGCCTGTGGACGTGCATGTTGATCAAGAGAACAACCCTGACGAGAACGAAACCGAGCTACTGGCCGTCAAAACCATTGAGCACGGCATGGAAGGTCGAGTACGGGCGGTTCATGCCGTCTCGTTAGCAGCCAAAGATCAGAGCGAGCGCAGGCGGGTTATGCGGCTGGCCAAGGATGCAGGCATAGGCTTTATTATTTGCCCTTCTGCTGCCATGAGCATGAAACAGCTTCAGAAATACGCGCCTATTCATAACTCTATCGCGCCAGTAGAGGAGCTGATTAACAACGGTCTATCAGTCTATCTTGGTGTGGATAATATCCACGATCTGTTTATGCCCTTGGTGGACGGTGATATGTGGACCGAATGCCGCTTCCTGATGGAAGCCTGTCGCTTTTACGAACTGGAAAAAGTCGCAAACATGGCGGCCGATAAGAGTGGTTTTACGGTACAGCAATAGACCTCTTGCATAAGTAAACCTGATCTCTAGTGCAGTAGATTCCAGCATAGCCTGCTAAAAATCTGCGTCAGGCGGACAGGGAGATGACCGAGTGATCTTCGGAATAGATCATCGAGTGATGATCTGGGGAGATGACCGAGCGATGATCGGAATAGATGATCGAGTGATGGTCTTATAGATCATCGAGTGATCCTCCACAAGACTATCGAGTGATGATCTGGGAGATGACCGAGTGGTCTTCTCTTTGCGCATCGAGTGATGATCTCCTGCCAGGCCGCTGCATTCCAGAGAGGTACTCCAAGCCGCTTTCTGAAACATGCGCAAGGCTAGTTAGGTGTGCAGGGCGAAAGCCTTTCTCCTTGACATCTATGCCGGCTAGAAGAAATACTAGAATGAACTGATTCCATAACCAAGGAGAAGAATGTGAGAAAGCAAAGATCATGGCATGTATTCCTAGCGGCCTTGCTGCTGGCGGCAGCAGTTCCGCTGCACCAAGCGCAAGCAGCCGTTGTGCAGAAGCTGCTGGCCAGTGACGGATTCAGGGCTGATCGTTTCGGCTCTTCCGTATCGCTTTCCGGGGACACGGCACTCGTCGCGGCGGACTGCGATGACAATGCCAAAGGTGCTGTCTATGTTTTTACCAGCACGAATGGTGTATGGAGTCAGCAGCAGAAATTGACTGCCGACAATCCGGCTGCCGGTGATTACTTCGGTCACTCGGGAGCGGTATCGGGAGACACAGCGGTCATTGGAGCTGTTCGAGAGGATGTATCCACCGGTGCTGTCTATATTTTCACCCGCACAAATGGTGTATGGAGCCAGCAGCAGAAACTGACTGGCGATGATTCAGATACTGGTGATTACTTCGGCTGCTCGGCAGCAGTATCGGGAGACACGGCGGCCGTAGGTGCCGGGTTCGAGAATAACAAAAACGGCGCAGTGTATATTTTCACGCGGACTGGTGATGGCGTATGGACTAAACAGGCCAAACTGACCGATGATGAGGGAGCTGATGGCAAGCAGTTCGGCTGGTCTGTATCCTTGTCCGGCGATACGTTAGCTGTCGGAGCCGTCCGCGATGATGACAATGGAATTAAATCTGGCTCTGCTTATATCTTTACCCGCATGAATGGCATGTGGAGCCAGCAGCAGAAACTGCTGGCCGGAGACGGAAACAGTGGTGATGCATTCGGCCAATCCGTATCTCTGTCCGAAGACTCGGTACTTATCGGTGCTCACTATAATGACGACAAAGTTGAGACATCAGGTGCCGGCTCCGCTTATGTCTTCACCCGCATGAACGGCGTATGGAGCCAGCAGCAGAAGCTGACCGCCTCTGACGGAGCTACCTATGACCGGTTCGGCTGGTCAGTGTCAATATCCGGGGATACTGCACTTATCGGAGCTTTTGGTGATGACAGTGTCCAAGGCTCTGCCTATGTCTTCACCCGCACAGACGGCATGTGGAGCCAGCAGCAGAAGCTGACCGCCTCTGACTATAGCCCTGCTGATGAGTTTGGTCAATCCGTATCGTTATCAGGGGATGCTGCGCTCATTGGAGCTTTAGGCAATGACGATCTAAAAGGCTCGGCTTATATCTACAGCGGTTCCTCTGGGCCGAGCAGTACCGTAAACCTGATCCCTATCTATAAGCTGCTGCTGAAAAGAAACTGAAGGGCTACAGCTTGCAGCTCACTTGCAGGCAACCAGTGAAAGCATCCTGCCGCACCTGCGCCTGCACCCCGTACACCTCTTGGATGATCTCCGGGCGCAGCACCGCCGCAGTCTCGCCGTGGCAGACCAGCCGCCCGTTCTTGAGGAAGAGCAGCTCGTCGCAGAACAGCCCGGCCAAGTTGAGGTCATGCAGGGCAGCAACCACGGTCAGACCCTGCCCATCCACCCGGCGGCGCAGCAGGTTGAGAATCGCCAGCGAATGGTGGATGTCAAGGTTGGACGTAGCCTCATCCAAGAGCAGGGCTTCCGGCTCCTGCACCAAGGCACGGGCCACCGCAACCCGCTGCTTCTCACCACCAGAAAGCTGGGTCACTGGCCGCTCTGCCAGCTCTGCGATGCCCATCTCTGCCATCACTGCATCCACCAAGGCATAGTCTTGCGCAGGCATTGAGGCCAGCCTGCCAAGATGCGGGTGGCGGCCCATTTCCACGGCCTCGCGCACAGAGAACGCAAAGCGGAGGGCAAAGTCCTGCGGCACCAAAGCCACCCGGCGGGCAAGCTGGCGGCGGCTCCACTGGCGGAGCGGTTGGCCGCGATAGGCAAGCGCACCGCTGTTTGGTTCCAGCAGACCGCAGAGCAGGTCAAGCAGGGTGGTCTTGCCGCTCCCGTTTGGGCCGAGAATGCCGCACCATTTGCCCGGCCTGATCTTCAGGCTAACTGCATCCAGCACTGGGCGGCGATTGCGGGCAAAGCTCACGTGCTCAAGCTGCCAGAGCAGGTCAGAATCCGGCATTGCTCTGCTGTCGTTTCTTGAAGATGCAGGCAAAGAAGGGGCCGCCAATGAGCGAGGTCAGCACCCCGATGGGCACTTCCGCAGGCAGCACCGCTCTGGTCAGGGTGTCAGCACAGAGGAGGAGCAGGCCGCCGCCAAGGAAGGAGAGCACGATCAGGCGGCGGTTGTCCGGGCCAGCCAAGTGGCGGAGCAGGTGCGGGGCAACTAGGCCGACAAAGCCAATAATCCCAGACACGGCCACACACAGGGCGGTCATCAGCGAGCAGGTGAGCAGGAGCGTCCAGCGCAGCCGAGCCGTGTTCACCCCTAACGAGGCAGCGGCCCGCTCGCCAGCGGCCATAATGTTGAGGTCGCGGCTGAAGAACAGACAGACCGCTGAACCGGCCAAGGCTGCCGGAGCAAGGAGAAGGATGTCCTGCCGCGAGGCACTGGACAGGGAACCCATGAGCCAGAAGATGATGATGCTGACTTGCTCGTCCGCAAGGAACTTGAGAAAGCCAATGGCCGCAGAGAGGATGGCCGCGACAATCACCCCGGAAAGAATCAGACTGGACGAGGAGAGCCGCTGGTCTCCAGCAGCTAAGGTCAGCACCGCGACAAGGGCGGCAATACTGCCAGCAAAGGCAAAGAGCGGCACAGAAAAGCTCTGCGGCAGAGTCAAGCCTATTACTTGCAGGACGATGGCCAACGAGGCTCCAAAGGCCGCGCCAGACGAGACTCCGAGGGTGTAGGGATCAGCAAGGGGATTAAGGAGAATGGCCTGAAAGACCGTGCCGCAGACAGCCAGCATTCCGCCGACCAGCACGGCTGCCATGATGCGGGGCAGGCGCACATCCAGCACTATGGCAACTGTGGGCGGATCAAGACCAGCAGCAAGGGAAGGAAAGAAATGGCCGCCCACGGCCTTGGCCACAGACAGGGCTGGGATGTTCATGAAGCCCATGCCTGCGGCCAGCAACATGGCGGTCAGGAGCAGGAGCAGCAACGCCCCTGCTGCCCAAGGAAAGCCAAGCCGGGCGGCCATCGCTTATTTCAGGGTGATGCCTGCATCTGCCGCAGCGTCCTCGGCATGGCGGACAAACAGCTCGGCAAAGGCATCAATCTCGCCCAAGCCGTGCTCCACGGTTGTCACCTCAAAGCCGTTCTGCTCCAAGATCATCTTCCACGATGCTTCCTTGGGGTCTGTGCCTGCCATGTCATTCATCGCATGGTCGCCAGCCACAATCATGCAGGGCTTGAGCACTACTTTCTTCACCCCGAAACGCTTCAGCTTGTCCATCACATCTTCAAGAGCAGGAAAGCCCTCGACCGTGCCGATCAGGGTCACTACATCAGGATACAGGGCGCGCATCTGGTCAGCCAGCTCTAAGTAGGCACCACCGGAGGGAAAGTGATCATTGCCGTGGCCCATATAGAGCAAGGCTGCCTTTTCCTGCCGGGCCAGCTCCGCATCCGCTGCCAACGCCTTGGCTGCTTCTACGATGTCCTCGGCATACGGATGGGCTGTGCCATAAGTGCCCAAGGCCGGGCGGCCTAATGCGACCTTGTGAAAGGGCTTGTACTTCTCCTTCTTGATCGTGCCAAGATTCAGCAGGCTGTCCACATAGGTGCCAAGGTCAAGGAATTCCTCGCCCATCGCAATATGGGTGGGCTGGATGACAATGGTGTCATAGCCTTGGTCTTGCAGATCAGCAATAGTGGCCAGCACGGTGCGGACGTGTAGCACCTCTGCTGGAATCTCAGGATGCGCCTTGAGGTATTCTGGATCAGCAGCCCGTTTCTGCCACTTCTTGCGGATGATATTGGAGGTGAAGGCAATCCGCACCGGAGTTGCCGGGAACTGCTCCATCATCTTAGTGCGGATATTGAGCAGGCCCTTTAAGCCTGACTCAACCGTAGTGCCAAACATGGCCAAGACAATGGCATTTTTATGCTCCACCTTCCACTTCTCCTTTTCTGCTGCCTGTCCTGCCGCCGCGTTGACGAGCAGAAGCACCGTGAGAATCAGTACCTTCAGCTTCATGGCATACTCCCTTTCCTGCGACCCGGGAAAAGGCATAAAAAAATCCCGGATCAATTGCATAATTGACCCAGGATGCCCATTCTTGCCCGGATACTCTTCCTCCCCCTTTGCCGAGAGGGGCGGAACACCTTGTTCAGGCAGGTTTTCTGACTTCCGGCTCGTCCTCTGCCGCGCCTTCCCGTCCAGATACGGACAGTGACATTATGCGGCTTTGTCCCCGGTCACAGCAGCGGGCCTGTCCCGGATTCGCACCGGGTTCCCTTTTCATCCACTCTTGGGCGGACACCTGAAACAGTCGCACTGTAGTCAACCGCGACCAGATCGTCAAGAGAGAAGAGCAATGACTGGCTGTGGATAGTTAACCTCAGTAGCCGTAAGGATAACCACCACCTTGCTGCTGTGGCATTCCATAACCGCCCTGTTGCTGACCATAGTAACCACCTTGTTGCTGCTGCGGCATACCATAACCGCCCATGCCACCGCCATAACCGCCCATGCCACCGCCATAACCGCCCATGCCACCGCCATAACCGCCCATGCCACCGCCATAACCACCCATGCCACCGCCATAACCACCCATGCCACCGCCATAACCACCCATGCCACCGCCATAACCACCATAGACTGGTGACGGCAGTGGAACATTGGGGAAATTAGGGTTGTTCATGATTCCCTGCTGCATGAATGCCATCTGGTTTTGCTTTATCGGAGCACTTACCATAGGAATCATAGCTGGCATCATAGCACTTTGGAATCGGCTGGGGAAATTCCATGGCTGAATCTGGCTGATCATGCTTTGTACTGCACCTGGCATGATCATCGGCCGGAAGGTGCTCTGTCCCATCCGGGAAATATCACTCATTCGGTTGCCCATAATCTGATCCCGGATGCTGTTCCGCATCTGGTAAATCGGAGACATGTTGTTAGACATGCTTTGGTTGAGCTGGGACAAATTTTGATTAGACATTGCCATAGCCCCATTCTGCTGCTGCTGCTGCGGCAACGACTGAACACCTTGCCAAACTACCCGGCGCATATCAACCACTGGCATATTGCTTGAGTTGGAGGGATAATTGCTACTCGGGTAGCTGCTGCCCATTCCCATGCTTGGCATCATCCCCCCCATGCCCATGCTGCTGCTAGTGCTAGTGCTAGGCATCATTCCTCCGTTGGCATAGTTATTAGCCAACATGCTAGGATTGACAGGCATATTGAAGCCACTGGGCATTCCTGATGAATAATCCATAGTATCTTCATAAACAACAGAATCTGGTGCTCCACCTGCCCATGCGGACGAAACTGTTAAGCAAACAAGAGCTGTTCCCAATGCCACACTGATCTTTTTCATTACCTCTCCTCACTTTGGCTGAATACATCTGCTTCCTCTCAACAGTAATAGAGTAGCAAGTCCAGCCTGATTTGTAAAATTTTTCCTGATAAATATTTTCAACACTACATGCTATAAATAAAAAAGCCGGGGATGTATTCTACATCTCCGGCCTCGCCTTATCTTCTGCCGGTTCTCTTTCTCCGACAAGATGGAAACAGCAGAATCCTATTACTTCATCGGGAAGGTAGAATTCATAATGCCGTCCTGCATATACTGCATCTGCTGCTGCTTAACTGCGCCGCTCATATTACCTACACCTGGCATACCTGGCACATTTGGGAAAGTCGCATCGCCGATGCCTTCCTGCATGAAGTTGATCTGTGGCATTTTGATCTGGCCGCTAACTTGCTCAACAACCTTGGGCATCATCTGGCTCTTGAAGCGGTTCGGCAACTCCCACGGACGGATGGTACCGATGATGGTCTGTACCATCTGCGGCTGAATATTGCTTCTATACAGATTTGGAGCTACAGAAGAAATACTTTTGTAGCGATCTGACATGATGGTATCACGTACTTGGGTCCTGATCTGATTGGCTGCGGCTGCACCCTGCTGAAGCATAGACAGATTTTGCTGGGTCATCTGATCAGCAATCTGATTGCGCTGCTGCGCGGGCATGTTTTGAATCGCCTGCTCAATCATCTGGCGAATATCCAGAGTAGGCGCAGGAGAAGACTGAGCCTGCTGATCTGCATCCGGCTTCCAGAGAGTGTTCATGCCAATATTGGCAGAAACTTGCTGGCCGACTCCTGACATCATGGCACTAGCCATGCCATTAGCGATACTGGTTCCCATATTAGCCATACTGCTGCTGCCAGAACTAGCAACAGGAACTGGTGCTGCTGCCATCTGATTCTGTACGCTACCCATCATCTGATTCTGCATACTGCCCATCATCTGATTGGACATGCTGTTCATCATCTGCTGCTGCATGTCTTGGATAGAAGAATTTTGTGCCCATGCTGAACCAGTCAGAGCAAGACCAATTACCACTGTGAAGCCAAGTACTGCTTTTTTCATTTTTCCTCCTCCTCTTATCTAATAAAACCGTCTACACTGCGCAGACGGAAACCAACAACAAATCAGCTCCGAACCTTATACGCATTTACGATAGCGCGTTATGTTTTTTTTTGCAAGATTTTTGCGCAATGTGTACAATTTTTTTTACCATTTCCGCCCTTGATAAAATATTTTACTTTTGAAGTTTTCAATATAAAAAAGCCGTACCTTTCGGCACGGCTTGTCTCTTTAACAGTCCAGTGAACTTACTGGGCAATAAATAACGTTATTTCTGACTCTGCTCTGTTGCAGGAACACCAGTCACATTAGGAAAAGAAGGGTCATTAATACCTTGCTGCATGAACTGGAGCTGAATCTGTTTAATCTGGCCGCTCATTTGGCCAACCACTGATGGCATCATGGCTTGCTTAAATTTATTAGGAAATTCCCAAGGACGCATGTTACTAACTACCGCTTGGACCATCTGTGGCTGAATGTTCTGGCGATACGTATTTGAGGCAAACTGATACATATTATTCATCATTTTACCCGGCAATTCTCTTCGAAGAGGCATTGCTTCATACTGCTGCTGCATCGTCTCCTGCTGCATCTTTATTATCAGCTCATCAACGGTTTTCAAGGTTGCTGGATCAAAATCCAGTGCATATACTGGAGATACCATTGCCATCAACATAGTGGTCGCGGTGCCCAGTATTATCTGGGTGACCATCTTCTTTATCTTCATTCCTTCTGGCCCCTCCTTTCCCATAGCATCATGTGCAACGCACTAGAGATTAACTTTTTATTTCTATTCTGTAGTTCTATACGCATTTGCCTAGCTTTTGCATCTATGAAAATACGATAGCACACAGATTATTAAGAAGTCAAGGTGCGTTATAGATAAAAAAAGCTGAAGAAGCATTTGTTGCCTCTCCAGCTTGATTATTCAAATATCATGCAAAAAGACAAATTAGGGCTTGCCTGGCAGAGGAATGGGTCGTTCAACGACTCGTTCCATCAGCGTCTTTTTGGCACTATTTACGACTTGATTCATCATAATAGGCTGTATTTTATTCATCAGGACAAGCTTAGAAGAAAACTCCTGCATCATTTTACCGCGCATCTGATCCTTTAACGGAGCTTGGGCGTACAACTCGCCCATAGTCTGCTGCTGCATATTAACAATCATTCCATTAATCATTTTCATAAGCTCAGGATCAACAGTAAATGCTGAAGCAGAACTTGCGGTCATTGCAGAAGCAAAAGCTACAATTCCAAATGCAAGTCTATAGGTTGCTCTCTTTATTGTTTTCATTGCACTCTCCTCCATTTTTGCCTAACAACTAGGCTGTATTACTCATTAGAGGCTCCTAATCCCTTTTCTATCCCCTTTCTCTTATCAGGAACCTTTCTTATATAAGAACAGGATAGCACACAGCCATTAAAGATGTCAAGGCCACGACCTTTTTTTAGAACTTATTTTTTAAAAAAAATAAAAATAGAGTTAGTGATATAACAAAAAAACCGGTTATGCTGCATGTTTTAACAATGCAGACATATCCGGTTTTTCCTGCCTTTCTCTTAAAAGAAAAGACAGATATACAACAACAAATATTAACGAGTTTTCATCACTTCCATCTGCTGCGGTTTAATCTGGTCACGCATTTTCTGCATCATGACCGGCTGAATGCTGCTCTGCATGAAATTCTGTGGAGCACGCTCACCCATCATCTTTGCCATCATCTGTGGCTTAAGCAGCATAGCAGAATAGTTTTTCTGGATCATCTCCTGCTGCATCTGGAGTATAGCTTGATCAATGTTTTGCAGTGTGTTCGGGTCAATTTTCAATGCCTGCGCAGATGCAGAACCAACGGTTATCATAAGACCTGCTACTGCTGCCACTGCTACTTTAACGATCATGCCCTTCATTTTATACCTCCTCCTCATGTTGACATAATGGCTGCGAAATCTTTCCGCACCCCTTAAACCTAACTATTTTATCTCACGCACCAATATGCGTAAAAAAAATCAAATATTATTATTCTATTCAGGAAAATGACCATCATTAGAAATGAAATCTTCACTCTGACTATACTGTGTTTGAAGCTGCTTGTAAAATTTTTTTCCTGCTAGATATAAAAATAATATTTTAGCAGTAAGTGTGTTAAATGATACTAGCAACCTTATCTAAGGGGTACTGCAAACTACAGCGTTTGTCAAGGGACTTTTTGCCCTTGAAGCGGCATATTGGCTGGCATACCATTGACAAAGTTGGGTCTAAGGCCAGCAGAGCTACCTTGTGTTCCAGCAGACTCACCTAATTCCTTGTAAAGCTGCACATCTTTGCCATTGTTGCCGCTGATCATATTGCTACCAAGGAACACTTTAACCAAGGCTTCATGAGGATAACCAGTCAGAACGCCGCCGGTACGACTATCACGCTTTGCCGATATGCTGTTGCCTTGGATTGAATTTCCTTGAACTACGAAATCACTCTTATTGAGTGAAGAAATAAAAATGCCACTCTGCCGGTTACTGAGAATTTGATTATTGCGCACAGTTATTTTATTCTTTTCCGCATAAACCGCGCCCGCAACGCCAGGATTAACAGCAATACCAATCACATTGTCTTGTATGATATTGCTTTCGATTTGCGGATAGGCTTCCTCGCGCACACCAATGCCGATATAGTTGCCATATAGATTGTTATTACGGATTACAGGCGTAGCAAGTCCACGCACCCCGATACCTGTCTCTTTGTTGTTGTAAATCGTGTTGTTGTAAATCGTACCACCCGCACCCAAGCCATTGCTCACGCCAATGGAGTTATCATGAATATCGTTGTCATGAATTTTGGCATTCTTGGTAAATTTCTTTTGTCCGTGAATGCCTATGCCGACATGCTTATTGTTAACGATCTGATTATCGACAATCTCTGGTGAAGAGTTGAGAATTTGAATGCCGTGCCCGTACTGTCCTGTACCACCGCCTGTGACGACGAATCCCTGAATCCGACCTTTAGCCGTGTTATCAAGATAGCAAACAAAAACGGTTGCCTCATCACCTTCCTTGTTGCCACCATCAATGACTGGCCTGCCCACACCAATCAGATTAACTGGTTTATCGACAATCAAATGTTCCCGATAAATACCTGGTTGAACAATGATATCTTCTCCTGCTTCAGCGGTATCAATAGCAGTTTGGATGGTTGGATATTCGCTTGGCACTGATCTACGACCCGGAATACGGCTTTCTTTAGTACAGATATAGGCTGTATCAGGAATGCTAGATTTTTTCCCGTTACCCACAGTCAAACGCACAGCGTAGCAACCAGGTGTATCTGGAACAAAGGTTGGCCGTTCGTTCTGTGAGTTATCAAGCATTGCTTGGCTTGCCACAGGTTTGCTGATCATATTCCAGAAAAAGGTCAGCTCATTACCATTCTGCTTATCTTTGTCAAAAGCAGACAGTTTGACTGTTTCACCGACTTTCACAGCTTCCATTGGTTTGCTGATTTTGGCGGATGGTGGTCGATCTGGATCAGCATTAATAGTCAACATGGCCGGTATACTCTGCAAGCCCCAACGATCTTTGACGGTAAGCTGTACAGAATATTGCCCGCCCTTATCAACAGCAAGTACACAGGTACCATCCTTTTCTGGCTTTAAAAGAGCCATACTCTGCAATGGTTTTCCAATCAGGTGCCATTGATAATGAATTTCGTCGCCATTCGGATCTCGACTGATCGAGCCGTTGAGCACAACTTTGTCTCCAGCATAAACCTGCTCTTTCAAGGGTTCGATGCCTGCCTGAGGTGACTGATTAGGTGCTCTATCTTCCGCCACTGTGCTTGGGCCGCCGTAAGCTCCCATGTCATTACGATCCGCACCAAGAGAAGGGCCAAAATTTTTATCATTAAATTTTGAATCAGGATCGCCTTGATCAATGGCAGGTGAATTAGGTCGTAGGTGATAATCCTGCTGCGCTGGATTAACAAAAAGCGGATCAGCGAGAATATTTTTTGTGGTTTCAAAAGAAGCCTGATCTTCGTAACCGCCGAGTTGCCGCCGAATATACCAGAGATAGTCAGGATGAAATCCTTCCACTTGGTTATTGGCGTAGAGCAGATTGTAGGTATAGCCGCTGCCGTAAGACCTGATTCCTGCCTGACCATTACCAGCAATAATATTATTTTTGATCACCGGCAGTTTGTCGGACGTATCATCTTTACTTGATGATTGAGCCGTTGTCATGCCAGCGGATTCAGCAGTAGAAACACCGGCTAGGCCATTGTTAGCAATTGTATTGTTAACAAGCAGCATTGGTACTAGACCGCAGCGAATGCCAGCTTCACCGTTTTTATAAATTAGGTTATTACTGACTGTGCCCTCTGCAAAAGCAACATTAATGCCCGCCTTCTGGTTGCTATGCACGGCATTGTTGGCAATATCCACTTTAGAAGGTAATTGGCCACCAGTGTTAATTCCAGCCCAAAGATTACGGGTAATTAAGTTACCTTTGATCTCGGCAGCACAGGAATCCTCAAGAAAAATTCCTGCCTTGCGATTGGCGGCGATAATGTTGCCAACTACAGAGATCTGACAGTTGTGAGCATAGATGCCAGCAGCATTATTGCCTATAATGGTGCTGTTTTTAACGGTAAGCGAGGAAGATTCGCAGTATACGCCTGGGCCAACATCTAAATCTGGCATCATCATAGGCGGCCTGCCACCTGTGATAAAGAAACCATCTATTACCGCCTTGTCTGCACCAAAAATAACATATCCACCTCGCATACTACCATCAACGGTCGTTCTATTTGTAGCTGGGTCACGTTGCTGAAAGTTAGCATCCCAACCGCCTTCTAAAGTTACACTTGGTCGCAACACAACGTTATCAGCATAGGTTCCAGCGGCAACTCGCACAATATCATTTGCTTGAGCAACTTCCATTGCTTTACTTATAGCGGGATATTCTTTGGGCACGAGAAGAATTTTGGCGGCCACTGGAGAAGTATATATAAAGAAAATCGCAAAAAGGACGAAGAAAAGACGTTTGGAATTAAAAATAATCATTTTCAACAAAATGTATTACAATGAATAATAAGAAAAATAGAAACGGATTACACTGTAGTCAAAAAAGAATATAACAAATCAGAAGAAATGAACAGAACTTTATAGCAAAAAAAGAGATACTGTGTGGAGGCTGAACAGGGTTAAATAATTCAGTCCATATAGGTAGAGTATTGCAATGTAACAGATTAGGAATATAGTGGTTAAGGCTCGACCAAAACTGCTCGTGCAATGCTACGAGAAAGGGAGGAAGCAGAAAATAGGAGAGATACAGAAGGTCTTTGTAATAATTTACAAAGATAAATCATTACTTGTTGTTGTCAGCATCTAAAACGTTGCCTAGACTATCAACATGCCCTCTAACTTGCTTTAACATCCATGCTGTCACCTCGCCTGCATTTAACCTAGAGGAATCAATCAACATTGCATCTTTTGCCATCCGCAACGGAGCGATGCTACGCTCTCGGTCATGTTGATCACGTTCGATAATTTGGGCAAGAATTTCTTCTGGAGCAACCTGCTGTCCCTTAGCTCGGAGCTGCTCCACCCGCCGCCGACATCGTTCTTTTGGTGATGCGTCTAAATAGAATTTCCATGCTGCCTTTGGAAAAACCACTGTGCCGGTATCACGGCCCTCAGCAACAATCTTCCCATTTTTGCCCATAGCTTGCTGGAGAGCGGTGAGCTTGGCCCGTACCGCTGGTATTGCTGAAACCCGCGAGGCTATCATGCCCATTTCTGGAGTCCGAATCGCTTCGCTGACTTCTTTGCCAGCGAGCAGAACACGGACATCACTGTCTTCCTGTAGAGGAGGCAAAAGATGGATATCTAGTTTGTCCAGTAGTTCTGCTAATGCCGCAGCATTTTTTAGATCAATTCCAGTCTGTTTGCATTGTAAGCCAACAGCTCGGTACATTGCACCAGTGTCAAGATAGGTCCAGCCCAGCCCTGTAGCTACCTTACGACTGACCGTGGACTTGCCAACCCCAGAGGGGCCATCAATGGTAACGACCTTTTGTCTTTCCTGATAGTTCATGCCTGCGGCTCCTTGTGCTGTAAAGCAGCAGCAATAAAGGCCTGGAAGAGCGGATGCGGTTGCATGGGTTTGGATTTGAACTCAGGGTGAAACTGACAACCTAAGAACCATGGATGATCAACCAGCTCTACAATCTCCACCAAGCTGCCGTCTGGTGAAGTGCCACTAACGATCAGCCCTGCCTGCTCTAACTGCTCGCGGTAACGATTGTTGAACTCATAACGGTGGCGATGCCGTTCGCTGATTTCATCTTGCGCATAGGCAGCATGGGCAAGACTGCTCTCTTTTAAGGTACATGGATAAGCCCCAAGGCGCAACGTACCGCCCATGTCAGAATTCTCATCCCGCGTTTCTTTCTTACCACTGCGGAAATCAAACCACTCTTTCATCAAATAGATAACTGGATAGGCTGTCGCTGGGTTTAACTCCACGGAATCGGCAGTCTCCAAGCCAGCCACAGAACGAGCAAACTCGACCACCGCTAACTGCATTCCTAGGCAAATACCAAAGAAAGGAATTTTATGCTCTCTGGCATGGCGGATTGCTTGGATTTTCCCTTCTGTACCTCGGCTACCAAAACCACCAGGAACAAGAATGCCATCGCAGCCTGCCAAGGCTTCCGCAGCATTTCGCCCTTCCAATTCATCTGCGGCAATATAACGCAGTTCAACTTTTGCGTTGTTGGCAAGGCCGCCATGCACTAAGGCTTCGTGCAGACTTTTATAGGCTTCTTTAAGTTCCACATACTTACCGGTAATACCGATAGTAACACTATGCGCTGGGTTGCTGCTTTTCTTTACCAAATCTTGCCACGGCTTGATATTAGGTGCACCAGTCCAAATGCCGAGTTTTTGCAGAATACGATCATCTGCGCCTTCTTCGTGGAGACAGAGGGGCAACTCGTAGATGTTATCCACATCACGAGCAGTGATGACTGATTCGGCTTCAATGTTGCAAAACAGAGCTATTTTCTTTTTGAGCGATGCTTCGAGCGGAACTTCAGTGCGGCAGATAAGAATGTCTGGCTGGATACCAGAGGCGAGCAGCTCTTTGACCGAATGCTGAGTAGGCTTAGTTTTGATTTCGCCTGCGGTCTTAATAAAAGGTACTAAGGTTAAGTGAATGTAGAGCGAATACTCCCGGCCCAAATCACCGCGTAGCTGGCGAATGGCCTCGATAAAAGGCAGTCCCTCAATATCGCCAACCGTGCCGCCAATTTCAATGATCGCCACATCGGTTGTGCCGTCAAGCTGCATCACGGCCCGCTTGATCTCATCAGTGATGTGCGGAATCATCTGCACAGTGCCACCGAGGTATTCACCTCGCCGCTCTTTCATGATGACCGAATAGTAAATCCGGCCAGAGGTGTAATTGTTTATCCGACCCATGACCGCTTTGGTATAGCGTTCATAATGGCCCATGTCGAGATCCGTTTCTGCACCGTCATCTGTGACATAGACTTCGCCGTGCTGGAAGGGATTCATCGTCCCTGGATCCACATTGATATATGGATCGAGCTTCTGAAAAGTGACAGTCATGCCCCGACTTTCCAGTAGAGCACCAATAGAAGCAGCGGCTAGTCCCTTGCCGAGCGAGGAAAGTACGCCGCCTGTTATGAAAATAAACTTCGTTTTTTTACTTGGTTGGATATCCATTACACACTGTTCCTGTCTGTCGGTTCGGAAGATGTTGACCTTGCTCCGCCCGGCACTTCGCTGCGGGCAATGGAATGCAACCATACCCGATCAGAAGGGCTTTGGCAACTGGATGAAAAGGGTGCCTTTCATGCTTAAATTTTCCTTTAGACAAGCTCTTATTGCCTCAAAAAATGTGTCGTTGCTGGATGTGTCACTGCGGACGGCTAAACGCTTTTGGTTTTTTAGTCATGACGTTTACGAGTAAAATCTGGCCAGTATTGCGCTTAATTGTACGAAACACTATGCTTTGAAAGTGCTCTATCGCTTGTGCGATCGGAGCATGAAACGCTTTCTTTTTCAGCTCAATCTCGATACAATATCTTTTGGCAAGACTCAGATATTTCTAACTCATTTATATAACCTCTGGACATCAGGATGTTGCACATATTGCTTTATCTGCTGCTCATTATATGGTGTGTCTTACACAGCCTCCTTATTTCTATGCCAGTCAATAACTGGCTCAGGCAACAAGGGGCAACTCTGCGTGGCACTTATCGGCTGATTTACTCTTTATTTGCAGGTCTGACGATACTTCCTCTTCTCTGGCTGCAATACAGTTTGCCGCAAGAGATTATTTTTGCTTGGGAAGGTTGGCTGCGCATTCCGCAGATATTCCTCTTGCTTTATGCCCTCATTTTCTTAATTGGTGGGCAACTTGTCTACGACCTCAGCTATTTAGTCGGTATCAGACAATGGCAGAGCTGGCAGCAAGGAGAAGAGCTACCAAACCTACCGTTCACGAGCAAAGGCATACTGCATTATGTTCGCCATCCTTGGTACAGTGCAGGCATCCCAATTCTTTGGGCAGTTGGGCCAATCACGGATGCAAACTGGCCCTCCCGACTTATTCTCAGTATTTACCTGATCATCGGTACCTTATTGGAGGAACGTAAGTTGTTGCAAGAATTAGGTGAACCTTATCGACAGTACTCCAAGCAAGTACCAATGCTGTTTCCGTGGAAAGGGTCACTGCCATTAAGTTAAGCATAATAGACCTCTTGCATAAGTCATTCATATGCACTTTTTAGTTCCATGTTATAGACGGCTGCGATCAAATTGAAGCGAAGCCCGAAACGTTTTCTTCTATTTCTATATCGCTCGCGTAAGATGCGGAACA
>JAPEVH010000044.1 GCA_026645415.1 Candidatus Electronema sp. | reverse complement strand
TTACAACTCGAATATTCCTCAAAGAAACCTCGGTCATGTCACGCCGATGGAGGCTCTCAGCAAGTGGAGGAAAACTCATCCTGACTTGTTTAAAAAATCGGAAAGTAATCATCCGGGTCTTGACATCATTGGAACATCAGGAGGAAACATTCCTTGTGTTCTGAGATTTTCACAGGCTTTATAGAATGCTTCAAGAAAAAGAGGGGCATTCTTTGCCGCTTCATTCATAACTGATGATAAATCAGATTCCGCCCAACTTTCACTTGAACTACAGTAATGAGTCTGCCCTATGGCTTGAGAAAAAGCTTCTTTGAAATCTTCAAGAATATTCCAACGATTACCCTGAGTAGCTATTTTCCCAATGAAAGAATCAAACTCCCAGATAGCCTCTTCTGGTATTTCGCTATTTCGATAAATACCATCAGGTGGCGGCTGGAATCGCCATCTTGGATTAAAGTTTAATTTTACTAACGAGTTAGCCATTATAGGCCGCCATTGCCAGCAGGATGCCAAGGATTTTACCTGGTTCTTCAATGAAATATTCATCAAGGTCAATGAACACATTCCATTCTTCCATTTTCAAAAATCTCCAAGCCGTACCTGTTGTAACTGCGCCGTAAATTCTGCTAAAGTCTGCATCACCTTCTGATTTATTAAACAGCTTTGCGGCCACCATTTCAGCAATGCACGTTCCAAGTTCAGCAATAATATTTTCGTTTTTTGCCTCTACAATTGCGATGATCGGACTGTTGAGCAGAAGCTGTTCTGATGATGCGCTAATGATAAAATCGCAAAAACCATTGAGACTTTTTTCCTTGTCAACATTGAAATCGATACCAGAAAAAAAGCTGATATGATGTTTCAGTATCTTTCGCACTTCGACCAGTACATTGGCAATAATCAACTCAGAGCGCGCTTTTTCCGTGTTAATGGCGCGGGCAAGTGGGACATTTTCGTGGAGAATCTCTTGAAAAAGAGGATTGATAGAGGTGCAGGGTACTGAAGCAAACAGCCCTTCCTGCTCAAACAGACGAACGCCAAACTGCTGCGTGACTGTTTTCAGATCAAAGTCTTTGTAGGACATAGTGATTCAGGCATACAGCGATCTATATAGTTTTTTTGTCAAAAAAGAAACAAGTGCAAAATCGGGCGGTCATTTGTCCGTTAGTCAGGTATAATACTCGGCACAGGCTTCTGGTTCAAGCAAAAGACTCCTCAACAACGACAGCATGGACACGATCTATTTCATTTATAGTATCATTTTAGGCGCACTGGTTGGCTCCTTTCTCAATGTGGTGATTTTTCGCCTGCCAGATGAAACCCAGTCTGTGGTTTTTCCGGCCTCACACTGTCCAAAATGTAATACCAAACTGCGCTGGTTTGAGAACATCCCAATTCTGAGTTGGTTGGCTCTACTGGGCAAGTGCCGCACTTGCAAGGCTCCTATTTCACTTCAGTATCCAGTAGTGGAACTCGTAATGGCTCTACTTTCTGGCGCGCTGTATCGGCATTTTGGCCTTTCTTTTGCGTTATTTTATTATTTCCTCTTTGCCGCTGCACTGCTCGCCATTATTTTTATTGATTTGCACTATCAGATTATCCCAGACCGACTCAGTTTGCCCGGCATTGTCATCGGTTTTATCGGTTCTTTTTTCAATCCCTTGGTGAGCTGGCAGCAGTCTGGACTGGGCCTGCTTATTGGTGGTGGGGTACTTTATGGCGTGGCAATTAGCTACGTCCTATTAACTGGCAAGGACGGCATGGGCGGGGGAGACATCAAGCTACTGGCTATGATCGGAGCTTTTCTTGGTTGGCAGAGTCTGCTTTACGTGGTTTTTGTTAGCTCGCTGACCGGCTCAATTATTGGCGGCACTGCTCTACTGCTCCAAAAGAAAGACCGGCAGACTCGCATTCCTTTTGGCCCCTTTCTTTCACTTGCGGCCCTGTCATGGCTTTTTTTTCAAGCTGAAATCTTAACGGTTTGGCAATGGTATCTCGGTAATCTACATGGCTGAAAAATATTTGTCTGCGGAACAAGAAAAAAACAAACGATTACTCATAAGTATGAAACTACTCCATCATCCTTTTCTAGGGATGCTCATCTTGTTCGTTGTAACTGCGCTACCTGCGGCAGCACTTATGTTTTTAATCCAAACACCTTTATTCGAAGCTCGTGCCCGCATTGCAGTCAACGGTGATACAGATATGCCAATTATGCTGTCTTTGCTGCGCGGTAATGTGCTCGCTGAAGATACCGTTGCCGCTGTTGGAACAGAACAGCTTTTTCCCTCTGCTGAAAATAATGAGGGGATTCGCCAGCTTCAAAAGCAGCTTAAAGTACAATCAATTCGCAATGCTCGTCTTATCGAAATTCGCTTCCGTCATCCAGATGAAGAGCTGGCTGTTAAGACAGTCAATACGCTGATCAAACTCTTTGAGGCACGACTCAATACGCTTGAAACTTCGCCGCAAGTCAGTACCTTTAGAGAACAACTTGTCCAAGCTCAAAAAGATGTCGTACAGGCTAAGACCAAGCTGGCAATGTTTAGTAAAAATGCTCCACAAACTACTGACCAGCAAACAGCAACAACGGCAGAACAGCAAGATGTGCTGTCAAAACGCTTGGCTGAGGAAAACGAGAAACAAAAGAAAGTAGCTACTGATTTGGAAGGATTGCGGCAGCAATTTGCTGCTTTGGCTGGAGAAAAAGACGACAAGGATGCTTTTCTCCAGCTTAAGCTCTATGAGCATGAGTTGTTGCGAAAATATGAAGAACAGAATTCGCTCATTGCTTCGGTACGGCAACAACTTACTTTTATTAAGAAGCAAATCCAAACGACTTCACCAGATAGCAGTCAGCAAATAGAAGCGTTGGCAGAACAGATTGTCTTGGCCAGTTCAGACTTCAGTACACAGGAAGAAAAAATAGCGACTCTCCAGCGACAGCTTGATCAATTAACAAGACAGACAGCACAGATAGCAGGCAAAGAAAAAATTCCTCTGCGTTTAGAAAGAGAGATGGCCGCTAGCAAGGAACGCTTAACCCAACTGCTCCAGCAGATGGAAACAGATGGCAAAACAAAACGGGTAACTGTTATTGAGCGACCTCTGCTACCACTGAAAGCAATCAGGCCGAATAAACTGCGCATTATTGCAGCGGCAATTTGTTTCGGCCTGCTTTGTAGTCTCTTGTTACATGCTCTGCGCCAAGGAAACCGCACGAGCTGAAGATTAGGGCTGCTGCTTCTCCTTACCATTAACAGGTGGCTGGATAGTGAATCTCTGGCGCATTTCTTGCATTAGACGGGCATCAGAAAGGGTATCTTTAATCGTCTGCTCCATGATTTTGAGCAACTTTTCGTTGATGGCTGCCTGGACTGCTGGATCAAGTTTAACAGACGACATAGCCTTTTCTACAGGAAAACCACTAGGAGGCATTAGCGTGTTATTTATTCCTAGCACCAAATCCATGCTTTTGCGGAGCTGCTGCTGAAGGGCGGCTGAGTTTGCTTCAGGCCCTTGCGCGTTTGCGGAGGCTGCCAACAGGAAGCAAGCTGCCGCAGCTAAACACAACTTTACTGCAATTATCTTTTTTTTCATCTGTATTTTTCTCCTCTCTTTTCAATCAACGCGTCGTGTGCCACAAACGCCGCATACTCTTCCTCTCATATAAAGAGTACTGTTCCAATTTCTTTTGTCAATTGGTTTTTTCTAAGGCCTGATAACCACACTGCTGTTTCGTTGAGTTCTACAATCTGAAAAGCCGAGTTGGTTGCTCCTGCATGGCAATACTCAGCGAGAAGTCGGTTTGAGACGGTATAATTTCCTCTTGTATTCGGTTATAGACCAGCTCTGGCCGATTGTTTACTCGACTAAGATGGGCAAGAACTACCTGCTGTAAAGATGAAGTTTCTGCCAATTCGGCAAGAAAACGAGCTGCCTCACCATTCGCTAAATGTCCTTGTCCTGAACGTATCCGCTGCTGGATAGAGGGTGGATAAGGGCTGTCTGCTAACATCTGAGGATCATAGTTTGCCTCTAGGATTAATGCTTGGCATTGCCGCGCCCGTTGCCGGATTAGCCCAGTAATTCTCCCAGTATCTGTACAACAGCAGAGTGAATGAGTGTCATCAGAAATTACAAAACCAACAGGGTCAGCTGTATCATGGCAGATACGAAAGGGATGAATTGTCAAGCCATCAA
Organism: Candidatus Electronema sp.; assembly: GCA_026645415.1. Taxonomy (GTDB): domain Bacteria; phylum Desulfobacterota; class Desulfobulbia; order Desulfobulbales; family Desulfobulbaceae; genus Electronema. The sequence goes on along the minus strand of JAPEVH010000044.1, from coordinate 21,731 downwards.
AAGTAAAGGCGGTGCCAGTTTCAAATTCGGCCCGTTTATGTAGACAACCCACCCGTTTTTCTGCGGCTTGATGTGTGCCATTATTAGCATAGACGGGCAGGCTTAGTTGCCGCGACAAAACTCCTGCACCGCTAATATGATCACCGTGCTCATGACTGATCAGGATGGCATTAATATCCTGTGGGGAACGATCAATTAAAGCCAAACGCCGCCGGAGTTCTTTGCCAGAAAAACCAGCATCAATCAACAGCGAGGTAGAGCCGGATTCTACCAAAATAGCATTACCTTTAGAGCCTGAGCCAAGGACGCAAAAATTCATGAATGGGTGATTAAGAAGGTGGATGCGACAGAACGCCCTAAAGAAACAGCGGGAACATTACAGCGGCAAAAAGAAGCAACATACGCAGAAATCGCAGATAATTGAGGATATGGCCACTGAAAGAATTCTTTCTACCTGAACTTGGCTTTGATTCCATTAAAGGAGCAGCAATTCATTTTGCCAGCAATGTCAAGGAACTCATGGAGTATTTTAGGACTTAACAGCCCTGCTGTTCAAGGAGGGCATCGGCGTGGTTCTGGCAGAAGCGGGCCGCATCGTCAGCAACGGCCTGATAGCCGGGCAGGGCCTTTTGCAGGGATTTTATTTCCGAGGGGTCAAGTGGAGGCGGGAATTCCACGCCCAGGAGTTGAGCGATTTGTTCGGTGACGTTGTTGTTCGGCATGACGATTCTCCAGCAGAGGTTTATGGAAAGTCAGATGAGTCTGATGCCTGTTCGTAATATCTCCTTCACAAAGGGGTCATCAAAGGTAAAGTCTTCGGGACGATACGGCAGGATTTCCAGATCACAGCTTACAGACAGGTTAATTTTTCTGATTTTTCCTTTATCGTCAAACCGATTGCCTTCAAAGATGTCGGAAACAAGTGCTATATCAATATCGCTCCATTCATGATAATTTCCCTTGGCATAGCTGCCGAACAGAATGGCCTGATTGATCGGCACGTTATTTTTTCGTAATGCTGCGATATATCTTTCGATTATATCTCTGACGCTATCAGGGATTTCAACTGACTGTACTGCGCCTTTATCTTTGCGAAATAGTTTTCCGTAAAGTCTCTGCTGCATTTTCTGTGAAATTTGTTCTTATAATCCGGATATCTCGCCTCAAGGTTGAAGCTGTTCACTTCGTCATACAATTCCAGCTCTTCATCCGTCAATTCCAGAGAAGACAGCTCGGCAAGTTTTACCAAATTATGCGTTCTCGGCGGTACGTTATTGTCATTTCTGAGGACAAAAGCCGCCTTCAGCATTTTTTCCAAGACTAAATGAGCAATAAACAGGCACCAGTTATATTTCTCCGCCATGAAAAGACTTTCCGCTGCCGCCAGATCGTCTTCCGCGCCCTTCATCCAGTATTGTACATGTTCTTCTCTTGTCATTTTACAGAGTAAGATGGGAGATGGCAACCGCCTGATAGCCGGGCAGGGCTTTTTGCAGGGATTTTATTTCCGAGGGGTCAAGGGGCGGCGGGAATTCCACGCCCAGGAGTCGGGCGATTTGGTCGGTGACGTTGTTGTTCGGCATAGTGGTTCTCCTTCTTAAGAAGTCCTTGTAAAATTTTTTTCTACAAAATTTATAGCTTCTCTTATACCTAATCCTGTGCTCTCTCTGACATATTTTACAGCATTAACTTTATCTCCTTGTTGAAGCAATTCAGCAACGTACTTCCATTTGTCATCATATGGTTCTGGCTGGCCGCAATGTGGACATGATGCAGCTTCGCTGCTAACTTTATCTCCACAACACTTACAATGTCCTAGATTAGGCATATCTTGCTGTTTTTCAATTTGCTAACTTTAAAAGCAATCACGAATTGACACATTCCTCAAGTGATATGTATTAGTTATTCCACGATCCTCATTAACGACAATATAATAGTTGCCTACTTCAGTGATTGTATAATTGGACATATCTATATCTCTTCTGATTATTATCTCTGCTTTCCCGCTTGGCAACTTACGGAAACTACACCTTGTTCCGGTGTAGTCTTTCAATTTTTCTGACATATTCATATTAGATAGGTTTCGGTTGAATTATTGAATTATCTCTCGTTTCCTCAGTAAATTATTTCTCTCCAGCTTTTCGTTTAAAAATCTCATCCAAAAATCAGATCAGCTTATCTAAATTTTAGATAAAAAGGTCGAAATGTTTGATCTACTCATCAAACATTTCGATAAGCAGACAGAACGTTTTAATAACGAAAACAGAACATTCAGATCATCCGGCCCCGGCAGCAACACCGGAACCGGGCGAAACAAAGGCGGGCAGTGCGGTTCAGTTCTCCTTCCAGTCAGGCCGGAGATGCAGCTCGGTGAGCTGCTTGCGCTCAACCGAGGACGGGGCATCGGTGAGCGGGCAGGTGGCCTTCTGGGTCTTGGGGAAGGCGATCACGTCGCGGATGGAGCTGGACCCGGTGAGCATCATCATCAGGCGGTCGAGGCCAAAGGCAATGCCGCCGTGCGGGGGCGCGCCGAATTCCAAGGCGCGGAGGAGGAAGCCGAACTTCTCCTCTGCCTCTTCCTTTTCAATGCCCAGCACTTTGAGCAGCCGCGCCTGCATTTCCGAGCTGTGGATGCGGATAGAGCCGCCGCCGATCTCGCTGCCGTTAAGGACAAGGTCGTAGGCCCGGCTGCGCACCCTGAGCGGTTCGCTTTCCAGCAGCTCAAGGTCTTCCTCAAAGGGCGCGGTGAAGGGATGGTGCAGGGCAACGTGGCGTTTGCGCTCGCTGTCGTACTCCACTAACGGGAAATCCGTAACCCAGAGGAAATTAAAGACATTGCTGTCCATCAGGCCGAGGCGGCGGCCCAGCTCAAGGCGCAGCTCGGAAAGCACCTGATGCACCACAGACGAACTGTCCGCGCCGAACAGGATCAGGTCGCCCGGCTCCGCGTCCAAGGCATCGCGCATGGCCGCGATTTCGGCCTCGCTGAAGAACTTGGTGATGGGCGACTGCCATTCCTCTTCCTTGACCTTGATCCAAGCCATGCCTTTGGCCCCGAAATTGCCTGCGTAATTGGTCAGATCGTCCAAATCCTTGCGCGAGAAGGTGCCGCAGCCTTTGGCATTGATCGCCTTGACCACCCCGCCCTTGTCAATCACCGTGTTGAAGACCTTGAAGCCGCAGCCGCGCAGCTTTTCCGTCAAATCAACCAGCTCCAGACCGAAGCGGGTGTCGGGCTTGTCATTGCCGTAGCGCGAGACAGCTTCCTGATAAGTCATGCGGGCAAAGGGCGGGTTCAGGGCAATGCCCCGCGTTGCCGCGAAAACCTCTTTGACCATGCCCTCGGCAACAGCCATGATGTCGTCCTCGCCGACAAAACTCAGCTCAAGGTCGATCTGGGTGAATTCCGGCTGGCGGTCGGCCCGCAGGTCTTCGTCGCGGAAGCATTTGACGATCTGGAAGTAGCGTTCCATGCCGCCCATCATCAGGAGCTGCTTGAAGAGCTGCGGCGACTGCGGCAGAGCGTAGAATTTGCCCGCGTTGACCCGGCTGGGCACTAAATAATCCCGCGCTCCTTCCGGCGTGGAGCGGGTGAGCATCGGCGTTTCGATTTCAAGGAAATCGTTGTCGCTCAGATAGCTGCGCACAGCCTGAGCCGCCTTGTGGCGCATGATCAGGTTGCTGGCGATTTCAGGCCGCCGCAGGTCGAGATAGCGGTACTGGAGGCGGATGTTGTCCGAAACCTCGCTGTCTTCGTCGAGCGGGAAAGGCGGGGTTTTGCTGGTGTTGAGAATGCACAGCTCGCTGACCAGCACCTCGATCTCGCCGGTTTGCAGCTTGAGATTGGCCATGTCGCCGGGCCGGGCTTCAACCTTGCCTTTGATCGCCAAAACCCACTCAGAGCGCAGCTGGTGCGCCTTGGCGTGCGGTTCAGGATTGACTTCCGGGTTGAAGACCACCTGAGTGATGCCGTGGCGGTCGCGAAGGTCGATGAAGATAACCCCGCCGTGGTCGCGGCGGCGAAGAACCCAGCCCATGAGAACGACCTCCTGATTCAGGTTGTCGAGGCCGAGGGTATTGCAGTTATGTGTGCGCCGCAGCGCTCCGAGTGAGTCCATCTACGTCTCTTTTTAGGGGGAATAATTCAGAACACCGTAGGGGCGATTCGCGAACCACCCCTGCAAATCACCAAATTTTATTATCCGAATAGCTTGGCCGGAATATTGGAACAACTTAAACATTTGTCCATTTTTGATAACGCAAAAGCTCAATAATAGCTTCCTGAACATCTTCTTTATTATCGACTAATTTTTGTCTATATTCACGATATGATTTTAGTACCAGATTTTTGTATTCGTATTTCTGATCAGGTCTGCAATGTGAGATTTTAGGATGTAAGGTTCCACGATCTAAGATATATATAGAGTTTATACCCACTGGTCTCACTAACTGATAAATCTTTTTTCCGTAAAATTCCCCCATATCAAGCGATAAAACAAAATAAGTTAATTCATTCGCCTGTTGTTCAATATAATTGGTCGGCTCATCGTTTATTTCTATTTCAGAAAGAAATATCTGTTTTCTGTAGATCGGATCAAACTGCGGCTTTAGTATTGCCGGGTCTTTGTATTTCCTAAACAGAGCCAACTTTTGGATATCGATCTTTCTGGTTGGATTGTGTTGATCTCGAAGATGGCAATTTGGGCATAACGGCAAAAGATTTTCTAATTCGTTGTTTGAGTGATCTTCATCTATATGATGAACCTGTGGATGATCACCGCCACAAACAGCACATTTGTGATTATATTCATTAAGCAGTGCATCTCTGGTTTTAGCTGGCATTGCCTTTCTGCTCATCGCGCTCTCTTAATTATCACAAATTACATTTAAAATTCTATCAACCCGACACTAACTTTGGCGTGTTTAGCAGACCGCGCTGCCTTCCTTCTCAATTTCCTTGCCTTCCAAATACAAGGTATCTGGACAAATATCCTGCTCGTGCGGCCAGACGACCGTGCCGTGCTCCACCTTTGCGCTGAGAAAATAATTCAAATCATTCAATTCCTGAAAAACACCGAAATCTAACAGCGGCTTGCAGTCGTAGAGCTTTGTTTCCCCGTTTTTAAACACCAATAAATTCTTCAAAAACAGGCTCGTCCTTCTGAAAAACTTCATCTCCAAAAGTCTCGACATGAAATTCTATCGCAGATTTGATGTTGCTCAACACCCTGCAATAGTACCAAGAACTTAATTGGAGAGCATCCAAAAAAAAGAAGACCAGTGGAAAACCACCGGTCTCTGAGCAAAATTGCGGAAATTCGCTTTTAGTCGCGGCCACCACCAAAAAAGCGGAGCAGCATCAGGAATAGGTTGATGAAGTCAAGATACAAAGCCAGTGCGCCGATGATTGCGCCTTTCCGTACCGCTGCATCACCTTGCCCCATAATGCCTTGTTCACCCATCATCTTGATCTTTTGTACATCATAAGCGGTCAGACCAACAAAAACGACCACTCCGATTAAAGAAATTACCATGTCAAAGGCTGAACTACCAATGAACAGGTTGATAATAGAAGCAATAATAATGCCGATCAACCCCATAAACATAAACGATCCCAAGCCGTCTAAGTTACGCTTGGTCACCATGCCATAGATGGACATGGATAGGAACATGGCAGCCGTAATTATAAACGTAGCTGCTATAGAGGTGCCGCTGTAAATAAGAAAAATCACCGACAGCGTTAGCCCGTTAAGAAACGCATAGCCAAAAAATAAACCTGTGGCCGTGCTAGGCTGAAGTTTATCAATCCGGGCAGACAGATACCAAACCAGACCTAACTCAGCAAACATCAGCGGCAAGAACAAAGGCTGGATGCTGTAAATCAGGCCAGTCTGTACAGTTAGCCAAGCAACCACACCGGTCAAGCTCAGACCAGCAGCCATCCAGTTAAATACCTTGGCTAAAAAAACTGTTGAAGCCTCCTGCCGCGCTTTGGCTGTGGCAGCTACGGCATTGCTCGCATATTTTGTTTCCATGTTGTACATTCCCTCCTTGTGATGAGTTGTCAATTATCGAATCAGTCACATCTGCTCTAACAGTAACCATTCTGGCGGCTCAGGGCAAGAAATTCAGGAGGAAAAACAGTGAAAATCGCAGTCAGCGGCAAAGGTGGGGTTGGTAAAACGACAATCATGGCTTTACTGGCCGGAGCGTTAAGAAAGCAGGGACACGAGGTTTTAGTGATTGATGCTGATCCTAGTCCCCACATGGCGCAAACGTTGGGCATCGGTGATTCAAGCAAGATCAAACCTATTGCTGAAATGGGCAAACTCTTAGCCGAACGAGCTGGAAAAACAGAAGGTTCTCCTTTTTACAACCTAAACCCGGAAGTGAACGATCTGCTGCGGGATTTTATGTTGGAAAAGGACGGCATTCGCTTAATGGTTCTTGGTGCGATACGAACAGCAGAAGGTGGCTGCGCTTGTCCAGAAAATCATGTTTTGCGCAAAATGCTGAAAAAAATGCTGCTTACTGCTAAAGAAGCCGTCTTGGTTGATATGGAAGCCGGCGTTGAGCATCTGGGAAGAGGTACAGTAGCCGGGGCCGACTGTTTATTGATCGTGGTTATTCCTTCAAAATCCGGTGTCCGCACTGCTTTGAAAATTAAACAAATGGCTGATGAAGTACGCATCCCACATGTTTTCTTTGTTGGCAATTTAATTCAATCTGATGAGGATCGCACCTTTCTCACAACTGAATTGGGACAAGAACCAGTAGCCTTTTTCCCCGATGCTACGACAATCCGGCAGACAGAACGGGCTGGGCAGCCGGTCATTGCGCTGGAGGACGGACTTGAAAACGCGCCGAAAGTGCTGCTGGATAAAATCCTTGCTACGTTGACACATTGAGAGGCGATACGGTATCATTTATATAACGGTTGCGCTTTTGAATCTGCCCTCTTTCCGCGATCCTGCCATGACTCGTTCCCGCCTTTTTAAAATAATTCTGCTCTCTTGCTGGCTGATTCTGCTGTTGCTGTTGGCCAAGCGTGATTTTTTTATCTCTGCGTTGGACAGCAATGAACAGACTGCCTTGCTTACTGCAAAATATCAGCAGTATTACGGGGTGTACCTGTACAACAAACGCATCGGCTGGGTGATGGAGGATTTCCGCCCGCTTGAAAGCGGCGGCTTCAATGTTCAACAGCAAGCATTACTGCGGCTGAAAGTGCTGAAGAGTGTACAGCCAGTACAAATGGATCTTCATGCAGACTTAGATAACGGCATGAGATTGAAGAAATTCAACTTCACCTTTTCCTCACCTTTTTACAGCACCAAAGCTGAAGGCTACACAGAAAATCGCACCGTGCATTTTAGCCTAGATACAGGCCGAACAGTGATTAAAGATTCCATCACCCTACCTGATGCGCCGCTACTGCCCCTTAATCAGCGAGGCTATCTGCTCAGTAAAATGAGTGAGAAAGGCGATAAACTGAAGGTTCCTTTTTTCGATCCATTTTCGTTAACTCAGCGCGAATCGGTTATCACCTATCAAGGGCCAGACAAGGAGCTAGTCGGTGGACGGGTCTATAATCTGCATGAATTCACGGAATCACATTCCGGCATGAAAACCCGTTTTTGGCTTGATGATGCTGGAAAAATCATCAAGGAGCAATCCCCCGCAGGCTTTCTTTTTGAAGCAGAGCCAAAATTCAAGGCAATGGATATACAGGACAGCGGCGATGAGCTGCTCGCCGCTGTAGCGGTCAAGTATTCAGGGCATCTCTCTTCAGAAAACAGCCCTATAACTCGCTATAAACTTGATTTTCCTGCGGAGGCGGAAGTGGAACTGAACGGTGGACGACAACATTTTGCTGAAGGGTTGCTTACCGTGAGCAAGGAAACGTTTCCGCCTCAGACAGAAGGCGCAGAGCAATGTACTGTCGAAAAAAAATATTTACAAGGAAGCCGCTATGTACAAGTTAATGATAGTAAAATTATCGACAAGGCCAAAGAAATAGTCGGCAACGAAACCGATCCTGTGAAACAGGTTAAACTACTAACAGATTGGGTTTATAAAAATCTGGAAAAACGACCTGTGATCGGTCTTCCTGATGCCTTAACCACCTTAGAGAATGGTCTTGGTGACTGTAACGAACACGCAGCCTTATTTGCTGCTTTAAGTAGAAGTCTCGGTATCCCCACTGCGATTGCCGCTGGAGTTACGCTCCAGAAAGATACTTTTTATTATCATGCGTGGAATGAAGTTTGTATCCAAGGCCAATGGGTTAGCTTAGATACAACGACCAACCAACTGCCAGCAGATATTTATCACCTTCGCTTCACTCGCGCCGATGTGGAAGGGCAGGTTGCAATCGGTGCCTTGCTTGGAAAACTAAAAATAGAGGCTCTACAAAAAGATAGATAAAAAAACAAGGTCGTTAAAGACGATATCAGAAAGTATCTTAAATAACCTCTCACTTTTGCAGTTTATCTAGTAGTTTTTCCTTATTTTTTCACTTGCTAACTTTTGCATTCTGTTTTATCTTTATACTAGGTGAAGAGTATTATTTGTTGGCATCTGTCTTTCTCAGTCAAAAGGAGATAGAAAATGTGGAAAAAAATGAGTATTGCAATAGTGTTAGGGCTTTCTCTCGCTCCTTCAGGAGTGTTAGCTGCTACAACTGAACCGTTTAATCCATTTGCGGGAATTGTTGAAGGCATAGCCCAAAGTATGGCTACAGGTGGTGATTTCACGAGTGAGTCAAATTACGATGGTGACACTACAGGTAATGGCAATCGTATTGCCGGTAACGTAATTATTGGGAGCAGTCTTCCTGAGCAACGCCAAGTAGCTGTTGCGGATGGTGTCATGACTCTTTCAATGAACGGCAGTAGCGGGACATCTCAAGCCGTCAACTTAGTTGCGCATGATGGCGAGGTACCTGTGCTTGTCATGCAGGGTACAACTGTGGGTGAGAGCGTGAACATGGAATCGTTCAATAGTGAAGGTTCTGTTCAAGCTGTTAACTTAGTAACCCGATGAGTGCTATAAGGACAGGAGCGATAGTAGGCTTTTCTCTCCTGTTAGTCTTGTAGCACTTATTTGGTACTATGTGGATACGTTATGAATGCAGATTGAGGTTATAGAAAGCATTCGACATGTCCCCTGAATGCCAGAGGAGATGTATAATGAGAAGCAAATTTTGTTTAATCATCTCATTGGCAGGGTTTTTTTTATCCCCTTTCAACGCCACCGCCGTTGATATTTCTGTTTTTGATCAATTTGCTGATGCCTTTGGTTCTGGTTTGTTTCAAGGTGTGTTAATTAGTAGTGAATTAGATCTAGAGTCAGATAATGGCAATGGTAGTGTGCAAGGAATAAATATTATCTCAGGGAACTATGATTCAATGGCAGTTCAGGTTGCGCTAGTAACAAGCGATGTTTCTTTAAATCTATCAGAAAGTGACAATGCCATCCAAGGACTCAACATCTACCAAGGTACTGCTAACGGTATAACGCAGATTGCCGTCGTTGATGGAACCGTAACCATGACTTCTAGTGGTAACAATGGTGGAATCCAAGGCATTAACGTCATCACGACTTGTGATTCCTGTAATTGATAAAGGTAGCTTGTCATGAAAAAAAATATCTTTTTTGCCGTATCATGGATGCTTCTTCTCTGTACTGTGCAGAGTCATGCTGAAATAAAAATGGCATCTATTCCAGACGTAAACGTGACACCGAGTTTGCAGTCTGTTTTAATACAGAAAGATAACGTTTTGCAGCAGCAGAAAGAAGATATCAATACTAGCCCGTCAACATTACAGCTTAATACAAACGGTTATGTGATAGACAATGGCAATATTATTGTTGATAGTTTATCAGAGCCAAAATGTGTCTTTTATGGAAATTATAATGAAGGGTCAGGTGATGCCTTTCAATATGTAAATATAGATACATTAGTCCTTAATTGCCAGTGAATTCTTTCATCCGTTTATCATAGTCCCAATAAAAAAACAGAATTTTGTTTTTCATTCCTCTTTTGTTTTTTCTCCTACATTGTTTGAAAATATTCATAGATAGCCATTCTCGGCAAAGAAGTAACCAAAATTGTTTTCTCACCCTCCTTTAGGAGTTAGCTGTGTTTTGTCGAGTCAGCAATCCGAAGATGAATATAGCAGTATTTTTCATCAAGACGGCAGGGCTGATAGGTATAGCTTTCTTTATCCTTTCCTTATCTGGCTGTTCGAATGTTAATTCCTCCATGTCGAACATCACCGCAGAAACACCGCATCCCGCTTTAACTAATCTCACTGAGACGTTAAAGTGCATGGGCAAAGAGATTAATAAATCAGATATAAAAGGTATTCTTCTTCTTGTAGATGATTTTTATGATGGCACTGTTCCTGTTATAGCAGAAAGCAGAGCTGTATTAACTCGTGTACCAAGAGAAAATGGTCCGTTGGCAGATGGCGGCAAGTATGACTTTGAGGCAGTTATTCGGCGAAGTATCTCCAATAAAAAAATTATTATTCCCTATTCGTTGCCGTCGGGTCTGCTACAAGAAGATAAATATGGTGCTCTGGCTCCAGATTATCTAAAAAATCTTGCCCAATATTATAGAGCTTCAGCTATTGTCAGAGTTAAAGGCGTATTCACCCAGAATGACTCGTCAGATTATATCAACAAAGGCTTTGGTAGTGGTGCTGAGTTGGATGGACATGATGGGCAAGCTAAAGTTGAGTACGGCGTGTCAAGGTCTGCAAGGAGCTTGTCGCTGACCATTTACCTAGGTGATGCTTTAACCAATACACTTGGTGCCGCTACTACGCTGACCTTGGATACCTATACAGAGTCAGATAAATTTTCAATTGGCTTTGGATACGGCGATGGCAACATGAGTTTTGCCAAGCAAAATAAATTACGAGAAGGCCTCCATGGGGCACAACGAACACTGATTGAAGCAGCAGTATTATGGGCACTGAGGGGAATTTATGGTCAGCTTGACTTTTCCACCTGCTTTGCTCCAGACGGCCCTTCCCCTAATGCAACGGTAACAGCCTATCAGAAATGGCTAAAGCTCGACGAGCACGAACGAATCAAATATCTCAAGTTAATGCTTAGAGAACTCGATTATTACCATGGTGAGATCAACAAAAACTATGATGCTGCATTACAAAAAGCTATTAGTGCCTATGAAGCCAAGCATGACATGCTGATTCCACACACCACCAGTAATCTTGGAGATCTTTTCATCCTCCTGTACTTAGAGGTTGATTTTGCAAAGATCGACAAGCTCGCCAAGCAGAAAAGCGGTCTCTTCTAAAAGGGCACTGCTTTCTTATTGACGGATACAATCCGTTTCCCTACAATAAGATTGATTTCTATCCGCCTTTACTACTTGATCTCATCAAGATTTGTTCTTTTTTTAGGCCCATACAGGAGAATTTCAAATGGCATTTTTTGGCTGCCCAGCGGCAACTCTATTTAACGAGCTGGAAACTGAACAAAATATTGTGGTACTTGATGTCCGCAATGAAAAAGATTTTTCAAGATTTCATATTGAAAGTTCTAAGCCTTTCGAGTTATGCAATATCTCCTATTATAATTTCATGGAGGCTGAAGAGGAATCGGTAGCTCAAGTACCTCAAGGCAAGGGTCTTCGCATTATCTGTGCTAAGGAGGGATCAGCAAAATATGTTGCTGAGATTCTTGATCGACATGGATTTGAGCAGGTAGCCTATCTTGCCGGTGGTATTAAAAGTTGGGGTAACATGCTGGTGCCTAAATTGGTTGTTGCTGGAGAAGGATATGAACTTTATCAGTTCATTCGGCCCGGTAAGGCATCTTGTTCCTATGGCCTGCTCTGTGGTCAGGAAATGATGCTCTTTGATCCTTCTCGTAATGTAGATTTTTATCTTACTTTTGCGCAAGAAAAAGGAGCTAAGATTAAGAAAATCTTTGAAACCCATCTTCAAGCTGATTATATTTCTGGTTCTGCTGCACTCCTTCAACAGAGTGATGCTGTACTTTATGCAAATGCAGGAGATTTTGGCGATTCACAGCTCCCTTTTACGCCGCTAACAGATGGAGAGGTGCAGAGTTTTGTCAATAATGGCCCACAAGTAAAAGTTATCTTTACTCCTGGTCATACTCTTGGCTCGACCTCATATCTTATTGATAATAAGTACATGATTTCTGGTGATACAGTCTTTATTGCTTCAGTTGGTCGGCCTGATCTTGGTGGACAGGCAGAGGCTTGGGCTGTACAGCTTTATAAAACCATCGGTAAAATTCTTCATGAGCTTGATCGCAGCATTCAGATTTTACCTGGTCACTACATGAACTGGCAGGAAGCTAATAAACAGCTCGTGTTTACTGCTCCGCTTGCGGATGTTATAGAGCGTAACAAAGAGATTTATCATATTGCGAACGAAGCAGATTTTATTCGTTTCATCAAAGATAACATCCGGCAGCAGCCTGAAGAATATATCCGAATCAGATTGATTAATGCGGGCAAGGAACAGGTGCCACCAGAAGAAGCAGAAATACTTGATCTGGGAAAAAATGAATGTGCTGCGAGTGCTTACGCTCAAGCAAAAACAAGCCAAGACAGCTAGGAATTGAGTCAGAAGAAGAGAAAAAACATCATGAAAGCATTGTCCCCTTGGTTCGTCGTATCGATTCTGATTTCTTTGTTGCTGCCGACCTTGCTAGTCGCGCAGGACGAAGAGCTACCTACCTCCCAAAAAGCTGAAATCTGCATGGCCAATGCTCGCCCCAGAGTGGAACGGCAGCTTGCAGCTAGGGGGTTGGAACTTGGTAGTCCAGTATTTCTACGTATCTTCAAGCTGTCAAAACAACTTGAAGTGTGGATGCAGCATGGGGATAGATTTGAACTGTTCAAAACCTATCCTATTTGTACCTATTCAGGCAGTCTAGGGCCAAAACAGCGTGAAGGTGATCTCCAAAGCCCTGAAGGTTTTTATACTGTGTCTTGGGGACAGCTCAATCCAGCAAGCAGATTTCATCTTTCTTTTGATATAGGCTATCCCAATGCAGTAGATCGGATGAACAAACGTACTGGTAGTGCCATCATGGTGCATGGCCGTTGTATTTCTCAGGGTTGTTTAGCTATGGGGAATCTTCAGATTGAAGAGATCTATTTACTAGCGCATCAGGCTTTTCTGCATGGACAAAAGGCATTTAGCATCCATATTTTTCCTTTTCGCATGACCAAGGAGAATTTAGCAGAATATAAAGATTCTCGCTGGACTGCTTTCTGGGAGAATCTCAAGGAAGGGTATGATGCCTTTGAACAAGAACATAGAGTACCGTCTATTGTTGTTGCCAATAATGGAAGCTATGCCATCCAAAGAGATCCTCTTCGTAACAGCGTGGTGATGATCAATCAACAGATTGACATTCAAAATAAACTTAAATTTTAAGATAGAAAATTATAGCTGTGGCTACTCCGACGGAACCAGCACCTCTCTTGGTCTTGAGCCGTCGGACGGCCCAACAAGACCGTCTCGTTCCATTACTTCAATCATGCGGGCAGCTCGGTTATACCCCACCCGTAGCTTACGCTGAAGCATGGAAATGGATGCTTGCCGAGTCTCCTTGACCACGGCCACTGCTTGGTCATAGAATTGATCGTATTCCTCTTCGCCACTCTCTCCGCTACCGCTCTCTTCTTCAGCAATTTGGAGAACAGACTCATCATAATCCGCGCTGCCCTGCTCCTTGAGAAAATTGATAATCCGCTCGGTCTCAGTTTCAGAAATAAAGGCACCGTGAATGCGTTTGAGCTTGGCTGCGCCGGGCGGGAGAAAGAGCATGTCACCCAAGCCGAGCAAATGCTCGGCCCCAGAGCTGTCAAGGATGGTGCGGGAATCCACTTTTGAGGAGACCTTGAAGGAAATTCTAGTCGGAAAGTTGGCTTTAATCAGACCAGTGAGCACATCCACGGAAGGTCGTTGGGTGGCGAGGATGATGTGCATGCCTGCTGCCCGCGCCATCTGCGCCAAACGGGCAATAGAGGTTTCCACGTCCTTAGAGGCTACCATCATTAAATCAGCTAACTCGTCAACAATAATAACAATATAAGGCAGCTTCTCTTCAGCCGTTTCGTTATAAGTCGTAAAGGATTTGACCCGTGCTTCCTCAAGTAACTTGTAACGTCGCTCCATTTCCCGCACTGCCCAGAGCAGGGCACGGCTGGCCATTTTTGGCTCAACCACCACTGGATGCAGCAGGTGCGGAATGCCCTCATAAGCAGACAGCTCTATCCGCTTGGGGTCGATCATGAGTAAACGAACTCGGTCTGGTGGAGCCTTATAAAGAATGGAGCAGATAAAGGCGTTGATCGCCACCGACTTACCCGCACCTGTGGCACCAGCAATGAGCAAATGCGGCATTCGAGCCAGATCAGCCACGGTTGCTTTGCCAACAGAGTCAACACCAAGAGCAATGGTCAGATAGGAGCGCGAATTTTTATAAGGATTTACAAGAAGAATATCGCGGAGAAAGACGGTCTTTCGCTGGGGATTTGGGATCTCTATACCAACCGCAGCTTTGCCTGGAATTGAGCCAACTACCCGCACCCGATCTACCTTGAGCACCATAGCAAGATCGTCAGCTAGGTTAACGATTTTGTTGATCTTGATACCTGCTGCTGGGGCAAATTCGTAAGTCGTTACCACTGGCCCTGGTGAAACACCGATTACCTCACCTTGCACTGAGAAGTCAAGCAGCTTGGCTACCAAGGTCGCGCTGGTGTCCTCATAATGCTGTCGGTCGATTTCCACATTCTCTTGCTTATCTTCCTCTAGCAAATTGATAGGCGGAAGCTGGAAGCCCTGCCAATCAACCTCCTTTTTCTTAGGACGCGGTGCTTCTTCTGCCTTCTTTGTTTTTTCTATTGGAACGGTGGTCTTAGGAGATTCAGGTTCTGCCTTGCTCGCCTCACGGATAAAAGGCAGTTTCTGAATAATTACCGCAGGTAATTTTGGTAAACTTTTGCTAGGAGCCGGTTTTGGTGAGGGCGGTGGCGGCAAAGCCTTGCGCTGCTCTCGCTCTTCTTGCCACGCAGACAGCTTGCCTCGGAGTGGCTCTTCCAAAGCGACTACTTTACCACCTGCTGTTTGCGCTTGTCCCCAAAGCCAAAAGGAAAAAGCTAAAGGCGAAAAACGCACTGCGGCCATCAAAGAAAAAAGGAGGAGCAAGAGCAAGAGCATAGTTGAACCAACGCTCCCCAGTAAACCATTGAGGAGCCGATGGAGCAAATTGCCTAGGAAGCCCCCCGGCGCAACAAACTCTGGTGGAAAAATGAGTTGTTCCAGACCGGCCAGTAGACCAGAGGCAGCAAGCAGAACTCCGGTTAGTCCAGCAACAAGAAAGGGAAGGCGATCAAAAACAGCTCGGTCGGTGAGTGCTGTGGCAGCAAGCTGAAAAAAGAGCAAAGGCGGAAAGAAAGAAATCAGGCCAAAAAAGGAAAGCAGATAGCAGGCTGTGTAATAGCCGAAATGACCGCACCAGTTTTTTGCGGGAAGCTGGAATGCAGGCGACTGGCCGAGCAGCGGCAGGCTGTAGCTGATCAGACTGAGCAGGAGTACCAGTCCGATAAACAGACAGGTGATCGCTGCTGCCTCCTGTTGCAAGCGCGCCTGCTTTGCCAAAGCCGCCATTCTCATAGATTAGCGGGGCCGGAATTCGCGCAGGCTTCCTTTTAGTTCTTCTCCTGCCTCAAGAATGGCGTATGTACAAGGCACACCATATCTGCCACTGGTCTGGAACGAGCCAGGATTGATAATGAGTTGCCTCTTTTCCCAGCGACAAACTGGTTCGTGGGTGTGGCCGTAGATCAGACAATCTGCTTCTGGAAAATGAACCAGTAACTCTGGCTCAATATCATTGCCATGCCTGCCAAAACGGTTGCCGTGGGTTAGGGCGATGCGGAACGCACCTAGCTTAAACTCCAGTTCATCGGGCAGATTGTTGAGGGTGGGCAGATTACAGCAGTTACCATGCACGGCATAGACCGTCTTCTTGGCAAAGGTTTCCATAATGCTGCTATCAACAGTATCTCCAGCATGAATAATGACCTCGCAGTCAGCAAAGCATTGCTGGATAGCATGGAGAAAATTTGTTGTAACACGAGTCAGATGCGTGTCTGAAAGTATACCTGCTTTGATCATAAAAATTCACGCGGTTGATGTTCTCATAAAAAAGGTCAGAGCCGCTGCGAGCTAACCGTCCTTAGTTTATAGGAAGCGTCGAGCCTTGACAAGGAAAGGTTGCAAAAAACAGGGGTATCTCGTAACATGCAGCAATACGGGAATTGCCCGTAGCATCTCTTATTACAACCATTTTTTCTAAAGGATAAAGCCAATGTACTCAGCAGCAGATCTACGCAAGGGCCTCAAGGTTCAGATTGACGGGGAACCATATATCGTAACTGATTTTGAGTTTTCTAAACCAGGAAAAGGACAGGCACTGTACCGCACCAAAATGCGGAGTCTGATCACCGGCAACCAACTCGTTAACACCTACCGGTCCAACGACAAGTTTGACAAGCCCGAATTGGATGAACGTAACATGCAGTTTCTCTATTCCCAAGGCGATGAGTTTCACTTCATGGATACCAACTCTTTTGAGCAAATTTTTCTTACAAGAGAGCAGCTTGGTGATAATATCCATTTTTTGCAAGAGAGTATGGAAGTGACCGTACTTTTCTTTGATGGTATCCGGCCTATTGATGTTTCTATTCCTAACTTTGTCAACCTGAAGGTAACGCAGGCTGATCCTTGGGCCAAAGGCGACACCGCAGGCACAGACACCAAGCCAGTAACTGTTGAGACCGGTTACCAAGTCCAAGTTCCGCCCTTTGTTGTTGAAGGCGATCTTATTCAGATTGACACCCGCTCTGGCGAATATCTCACAAGAGTGAAAGAGTAATCAAGCGTATTGGTGAAGAGGCAATGATAAATCGGGCCGCTGCATATCTGACCCTTTTAGAGGAGTTTACGCTCGGATGAGTCAGTCAGTAGGACGAGGCATTCCAGACCATCACTTGGTTTATGGCTACCTCAAGGATTATTTGACAGGCGAGGAACTGCCGGACACCGACGATGAGCGACTCCGGCAGGAACTAGCACGGCTTTTAGTCGAGGAAAAAGGCTTTGCCAAGGAGGACTTAGAGCCTCGTTTGGCGATAGAGACTCTGTTTAACAATATTTTCGTTCGTTCGATCATTGATGTAACTGTTTCCGTCGCAGGGCAGCGATGCTTTGTCCTTCGTTACGGGCCCGGTTCTTTGGTCACGCGCGAGAAACCTGCCTTGGCCGCCGCACGAGTGCTGGACGAAAGCTGCTGCATTCCCTTGGCAGTGGTAACCAATGGTCAAGATGCCGAGCTAATGGAGACAGAGCATGGCAGGGTTCTGGCCTGCGGCATGGAAGTTATTCCTAGCAGGGCACAGGCAGCAGAGCTGCTCCAGCAGTATCCGCCCCGTCCTCCATTGACCGGTGCGGAGCGCGAACGTAATCTACGGGTGCTCAACGCCTTTGATTTAGAAATTTGTTGTCGTGGCGAGAAATGTAGGCAGCCTAAGAACGAAGGCTGAATACAAGACTTGCGTAACTACTTTTCAATACAGAGATAGATGAAATCATCTTTAAGTAAAACAGAAAGAACGCCAGAGCAGGGTGAGCATGCTATGATTGCCGGTATTCTTGAGGGTAGTCCTGATGCAGTTGGTGTGGCAGTGGTACGGCTGGACTGTGGCTGTCGTAAGATGGCTGCCGTGAACATTACCGGCGAACCAGCTAGTAAAATTATTATGTACCGCGACCAGTCAGAGTCAATCTGTAGTCGCTGCCAAAAGGACAATGGTGATTACATGCGGGTGCTAGAGCAATTTATTAGCTGGAAAAAGCCAGAACCAGATGAAAAAACAAAAAAAATAATTACTGCCAAAGTGCTAGGCACAGCAGAAGAACTGACTAACTGAGCACAGTCTTGTAGAGAGCGGCGTACTGATTTGCAGTATCTGGCCAGCTTAAATGTAACGCAGTAAGAGCGGCCTGAGCTTGGCTGCCCATATTGCGTCGCTCTTCTGGATTATCAAGCAAGCGTGCCATATATGTACTTAGTTGTTGCGCATCGCCGGGCGGAAAGAGTAAACCTTGTCTCTCATGTACAATAAGTTCTCGCAGTGCCGGAATAGCAGCAGCAAGTACTGGGAGGCCAGCCGCCATTGCCTCCAGCACAACATTTGGCCGCCCTTCCGCAAAACTGGCAAAAACAAAGACATCTGCTTGGCTCATATACTTTGGCATTTGCTCTGGAGCAACAGAGCCGTGAAAGGTCACTTTTTCTTGCAAGTTTTTTGTTTGGCAGAACGTTTCGAGCTTTTCCCGTTCTGCCC
The DNA here is from genome assembly GCA_026645415.1 of Candidatus Electronema sp. Classification (GTDB taxonomy): domain Bacteria; phylum Desulfobacterota; class Desulfobulbia; order Desulfobulbales; family Desulfobulbaceae; genus Electronema. Next base: position 3,298 of record JAPEVH010000044.1, on the reverse strand, counting down.
CATCACCGACTATATCGAGCCGCCAATTATCCCCTGATAAGGCTGCTACGGCCGCCAAAATGACATGCACGCCTTTACCCGGAACCAGATTGCCTGCATAAAGAAAGTGGACAAGATTATTTTCTGCCTTCCTTTTCTCGCCCGCAACAAAAAAAGCTGCATCAACGCCATTGCCAATCACTTTGATTTTACTGGTATAGGCAGGGAATTGGCGGACAAGTTCCTGTCTCAAAGCTGGACTGACTGTAACCACATATTTGCTGTGGCTCAGGCAGTTGCCAGCTAACTGCCGCATTAACCAAGATTTGGCGACCAGATTAACATCACTGCCGCGTAGCGTCGTGATAACCGGTTTGTTGAAGAGCAGGCCAACGATTCCAGCAAGCACCCCGTTAATAGACCAGTTAGCATGGATAAGTTTTGTCTTCCGGGCAAGCCAGCCAGTCACAATGAAGCAGGAGCAAAAGAGGAATGGCAAAAGGAGCAAATTGAACCGGTTCTCTGCCAACGCAGCGATAATGCCGCCGTCTCCATGTGCTAAACGTTGCCAGCGTTTCGGAGCATAGCGAAACGGAACAAGCGCACCACCTTTCAAAGAACGCAGGTAATCTGTGGTACTGCTATCATCGGGGGTGAGCACAGTCACATCTATTTCGGCAGGAAGATGCTCGATCATCTTCTGAATAAAGATGCCGCTCCGAGATTTTTTCTGCAAAGGGTAGGACGTGGTGAGTAAAAGAATGTTCATGCAACAATGCTCACTGTACCATTTGCCAGCCTGTATCGCTCGCCGGTGTGCGGACAGACTACCTCAGTTTCGCCGATCAGCGGCAGGTCAAGCTGTTCACCAAAGCGGCTCATCCAGCCAATCTGACGGGCTGGGCAGCCAACCATCAGGGCAAAATCAGGAACATCTGCCTTAACTACTGCGCCAGCAGCAATAAAGGCATATCTGCCGATGGTAATGCCACAGACCACGGTGCAGTTGGCTCCAAGCGTTGCCCCACGTTTCACTAGCGTTTGTCGATATTCGTTCTTGCGCGGGAACTCGCAACGTGGATTGTAAACATTGGTGAAGACCATTGACGGGCCGCAGAAGACATAATCCTCTAGCGTCACACCTTCATAGATGGAAACATTGTTCTGAATCTTGCAGCCTTTGCCCACCCGTACCTTGGGGCCGATGACTGCATTCTGGCCAATGCTGCATTCTGGGCCGATTTCCGAGCCAGAGAGAATATGGCTGAAGTGCCAGATTTTCGTGCCTTGGCCAATGACCACGCCTTTGTCAATTATTGCACTAGAATGAGTCTGATAGTTCTTCGCTTCTTTACTACCCAGCTCGACCGGTATGGCTACTTCGTTTTCTAAAGCCTGCTGGCAACGATTGAGCACTTTAAGAACGTTCAATCCTTCTCGACCGTCTGTATAAGGTGCTTTGCGGGTGGCAATGGCATCTAAGAAGGCTTTGCATTCGGCTCGGAGCGGCTCGCTCTCTTCCAAGGCAACATATTCTACCTCTGCCTTGTGCGCCACTGGCACGTTGCCTGACCACTCCACTGAATGCGGATACAGAGCAAGTTTCTGCGGCCACGGGGCAGTGTCATCAAAAACAGCCATTTTTTTATCACCCACAACAACCAGCTTTTGTTCCTTAAAGGGATGCAGCCAAGAAACAAAGATATGCGCCCGCACCCCGCTGGCAAAGTTAAGTAAACTGACGGTGCTATCGGCAATTTTACGGTGCAGATAGTTGCCACCTTGGGCTTGAATAGACTCCGGCATTTCTCCGAGCAGGCCAAGAATGACTGAAATATCGTGCGGGGCAAAAGACCAGAGAACGTTTTCCTCTCGCCGCAGCTTGCCGAGGTTGAGGCGGTTGGAATAGATATACTGAATCCGACCCAGCGCACCAGCCTCAAGCAGAGCTTTCAGTTTTAATACGGCTGCATGATACCAGAGCAAGTGGCCAACCATCAAAATACGGCCCTTTTTCTCAGCCAGTTCTATTAGCTCTGCACCTTCCTCTTCGCTCAGACAAAGTGGTTTCTCGACATAGACATCTTTGCCTGCCAACAGAGCTTCCTTTGCTTGCTGGGCGTGAGCAATTGCAGGGGTCGCTAAAACCACACCTCGCACTGCTTCGTCCGCCAGCACCTCGCTGTAGGAGTGAACCCCTGTCGTGCCGGGATACTGCTCCGTGAATTTACGCACAGTTTCCTCACTGATATCGCAAATTGTGCGCAGCGCACCGAGATTGTGGAAGTTGCGGACAAGGTTCTTGCCCCAGTAACCGGTACCGACGATAGCAATGTGTTGAGTAGTTTGCATAGTAGCTCTTAGGTCATAGTTAAGTAACTATAGCTGTAGCACAAGAAATTGACTACAGGTCAGGCTGCCGAAAGAGCTTCATCGACTGAGGCTGCCGAAAGAGCTTCATCGACGGAGCAGGCAAGTTTTCTTCTGCGGGCTTTTGCTTATGCCCATTTATTCTCAATCGGATTGAGGTCAGGGGAATAAGGAGGAAGAAATTCAAGGAGACATCCGGCCGCTTCGATCAGCTCCTGAATTTTCTCAGATTTATGAAAAGAGGCGTTGTCCATGACAACAACATTGCCATTGGGCAGCAGCTCCAGAGTGATCCATGCCTCAAAAACATCCGTGCTGCAATCGAACAAAGCCGCAGTCAAGAGCCTGTCTCCGCTCAATGCGCCGACTGCGTTTGTCCGCTGTTTTGCCTGCCAATCATGCGTTCCGAAACATCTTGCGCCTTTCGGAGCATAACCGAATATTCGGGGCATGTCCTCTGAAAAGCCGCTCTCATCAATATAAATTACAGGAATATTCATCAGTTCATAGACGCTGACCTGTCTTTTGAACAAGCGGCGGGCTTCCTCATCGGCTTTCGGATGCTGAAAAGTTTTTTTTCCGGCTGATCTTCAGCCGTTTCAATGCCTCGCCAAGACCCCACTTGGCATGGCCTCTGGCTCCTTTGGCCCGACTACCGCAGGCCGGATGGATGCCTACGTTGACCAGTTTCAGCAACAGAGTGGCTCAATGGTGATGATCGCCAAGGGCAACCGCTCGCCGCAAGTGACAGCAGCCTGCCGCAAACACGGTGGCTTCTACCTTGGCTCCATCGGCGGCCCGGCGGCACTGCTGGCCCAAGAGTGCATCAGGAAGGTGGATTGCCTGGACTACCAAGAACTGGGCATGGAGGCAGTCTGGCTGATCGAGGTGCAGAACTTCCCAGTCTTTATCCTCGTGGATAACAAGGGCAATGACTTCTTTGCCCAGC
>JAPEVH010000064.1 GCA_026645415.1 Candidatus Electronema sp. | reverse complement strand
CCTGATCAGGTATCTTGATATTTACAACTCGAATATTCCTCAAAGAAACCTCGGTCATGTCACGCCGATGGAGGCTCTCAGCAAGTGGAGGAAAACTCATCCTGACTTGTTTAAAAAATCGGAAAGTAATCATCCGGGTCTTGACAAGTAGCCTTAACTCTAAATGAATCAATGAACAGTATTTGCTCAAGATTAGGTGATATAGAAGAAGTAAACATTAAGCATAACTCCGAGGTAATGAAGTTAGAATCAGACCGAGTGGACAGGGAAAAAAGGGCACTGCAAATGCTTGACAATATCCAACATCATAGGAGACCAACGCTATAAGTAGGCGGATTATGCTTTGTAAGCATAAACTTGGAGTAATAAAAGCACATGGCTGAAGCACTGCTTGCCCAAGCGCAACAGTTGATCAAACACCGTAGGCTTGGCTTTCCCAAAGGCGATGATCCTCAATGGCTGCGACGGCAGGATGGTGGATAAATTGTGCACATTATTCTGCTTGATTGGAAGTCGTCTATGCCCGGCAATCTATCACAAGATAGGAGAAGTATTCTATGGAGTTGCAAAAAAAATGACAGTTGGAGCAATGCTTGTCAGCGTGATGCTGACAGGATGCGCTTCAAGCTCATTGGAAAATCTAAATAACACTGCTTGGGTGCTAGAGACGCTGAACAATAAACCAGTGCCATCCGAAGCCCCTCAGATTACCCTCAATTTCAATGCCAATGGCAAAATTACAGGTACTGCCGGGTGCAACAGATATATGAGTGATTATACTTTTACACTTGCTGAGAATAAAATCTATATTACTTCCATCGGCCGTACCTTCATGCAGTGTAATCCAACTGAATTGATGGATATGGAAAAGCAATATATACAATTGCTGGTGGAAGCAGAGCACTATACAATCAAAGACGATCAGCTTGAACTGCAAAACAAAGATGGTCTTGTAACTCTGGTTTTCACCGAGGATTAGATTAAAGTCTGAGCTGCCGTTTCAGGATATTGTTCATCCATCCTCTTTATATTAATTAGTAGGAGCATTTATCATGGCAATTCCCCTTCGCAGTAGCGAAACTACCCAAGGCAGACGAATGGCCGGAGCGCGTGCCCTTTGGCGGGCTAACGGCATGACTGAAGAGCAGATGAGCAAACCAGTTATCGCTATAGTCAACTCCTTTACCCAGTTTGTGCCCGGCCATGTCCATCTGCATGAGATTGGCCAAGAGGTCAAGCGCATGATTGAGGAGCAGGGCTGCTTTGCCGCTGAATTCAATACCATTGCCATTGATGACGGCATTGCAATGGGCCACAGTGGAATGCTCTATTCCCTGCCTTCACGCGAGCTGATTGCTGACTCGGTAGAATACATGTGCAATGCCCACAAGGTAGATGCCATGATCTGCATCAGCAACTGTGACAAGATTACGCCTGGTATGCTGATGGCAGCTATGCGCTTGAATATTCCAGCGATCTTTGTTTCTGGTGGGCCAATGGAAGCAGGCCGGATCAAAGGCCAAGAGCGTGGCTTTGATCTGATTGACGCGATGGTCATGGCTGGCGACAAAGCTGTTTCTGATGCAGAAGTAGAGGAAGTAGAACGCTCTGCCTGTCCAACTTGTGGTTCTTGCTCTGGCATGTTCACGGCCAATTCCATGAACTGCCTGAACGAGGCATTGGGTTTAGCCCTGCCAGGCAACGGCACGGTGGTGGCAACTCATGTCAACCGCTTCTCACTCTTTGAGCAGGCAGCCAAACGAATCGTTGCCATGTGCGAGGCATGGTACGGCAAGGAAGATGCTTCGGTACTGCCGCGCTCCATTGCGACTAAGGCAGCCTTTAGCAATGCCATGACCCTTGATATTGCTATGGGCGGCTCAACTAATACTGTCCTGCATATCCTTGCAATAGCCTACGAGGCTGAGGTTGATTTTACCATGCAGGATATTGATGCCCTGTCACGGCAAGTACCCTGTCTATGCAAGGTTTCTCCTTCCTCACCCTATCATGTTGAGGATGTGAACCGGGCTGGTGGTATCCTTGGTATCATGGGTGAACTGGACCGGCTTGGCTTAGTGGATACTTCGGTATATCGGGCCGATGGTCTCACCTTGGCTGAAGCATTGGACAGCTTCGACATTATGCGCCGCAGTGCAACACCTGCTGCGTACACACTCTACGCCAGCGCACCTGCTGGTACAGGCCGTAACTTGGAGCTAGGTTCGCAGAGCACCGTGTACGAGACCTTGGATAATGACCGAGAAAAAGGCTGTATTCGTAAAGGATCACATTGCTATTCTGAGGACGGCGGGTTAGCGGTGCTGTACGGCAATCTTGCCGAGAACGGCTGCATTGTTAAAACCGCAGGCGTTGACCCTTCCATTCTTCACTTCCAAGGTAAAGCTAAAGTCTTTCCTTCGCAGGAAGCGGCGTGCCAAGGTATTCTTGAAGGAGCAGTTAAGGCAGGTGATGTGGTCTTTATTCTTTATGAAGGGCCAAAAGGTGGGCCAGGAATGCAAGAGATGCTTTATCCCACCTCTTACCTGAAATCCGTGCATCTGGGTAAGGAATGCGCCTTAGTTACAGATGGACGTTTTTCTGGCGGTACCGCAGGACTGTCTATTGGTCATGTTTCGCCAGAAGCAGCCAGCGGCGGGACGATTGCCTTAGTTCAAGATGGTGATCTCGTTGACATCAACATCCCAGAGCGCAGCATTAGCCTTCAGGTGAGTGCGGAAGAACTGACCAAGCGGCGACTGAAAGAAGAGATAAAGGGAGATGCAGCCTTTACACCGCAACGCAACCGTGTTGTACCCAAAGCTCTCAAGGTGTATGCCCAGTTTGCTGCCTCAGCGGACAAGGGCGCGGTAAGGGTGATTTAAGCTCCTGCATCAATAAGCAACAAGGCCGGAGCGTTCCATCCGGCCTTGCATTATCTTGGCAAATTCAGTTACTGGGTGGCTCGCAGGAGGTTGGCAGGGCCGTTAAGTTCTTTTAAAAGCATGAATAATCCTGTAATATAGAGATATTTACGAACCCTTTTTTAACAGGAATGGTTATGTTTCAGATGTGCTTCACTCCTCAAGGAGAAAATCCGCAAAT
>JAPEVH010000089.1 GCA_026645415.1 Candidatus Electronema sp. | reverse complement strand
AGTTGGCCAAGCCAGTGTTTTTCGGTGGTCAAAGCGTCTTTTTCCATGCCTGAAGCGGAATAAGCCTGCGGTGAAAATTGACATGACTGCTCTGGCACGTGATGTGGAAAAGCAGCCTGATGCGTATCAGCACGAGCGTGCGGAGCGTCTCGGATGCAGTCAGCGCGGAATCAGCGATGCGTTGAAACGTCTCAGGATCAGCCGTAAAAAAAACTTTTCAGCATCCGAAAGCAGATGATGCCTCACGAAATGCTTTCAGCAGCAAGATTAAGGAATATCAGGATGATGAAAAAACTTTGATATATATAGATGAGAGCGGATTCGCTCAAGATATGCCGAGGACTCATGGCTACGCGCCTGTCGGGAAGCGATGCTTCGGACAGCATGATTACAATGCGAAAGGCCGCATCAATGTGATCGGGGCCTTGTTGAACAATAAACTCTTGGTCGTGACTCTGGTTGATGGAAGCATTGATGCTGACGTGTTTCATGCTTGGCTCAGACACGAGCTTCTGCCTGAATTACCCAGCAACTGAGTTCACAGCGGCAACCGCAACCGCAAAAAACTGTGGTATTGCCTCTGTTCGACCGTAACAAGATAAGCTGTGTTATCTCAAAGAGATATTTGCTTGCTACCTTGGCATGTTTGTGTTTTTCAGCAGGAAGGATAACATTGAACGTACATGCTGCTGGAGAATATCAGCGGCAAGCTGATTTCCGGCAATGTTCCAATGCGTGTCGCGTAGTTTGTAGAGTTGTTTGGTCTTGCCTTGTTTCGCAAAAACAGGATAGAGATCAAGGAAATCAATGTTCATTTCCTTGAGTCCGGCACGAAGCTGTTCATTTGGCAGCAGGATATTCCAGCCATTTTTTCGTTCGGCAAGCTGTGTTCGCACGGTTTCTTGCAGCTCGGTATTGATTTGCACTTCGTCAGGAATTATCACTACAGAAAAAGCAATATTTTTTTGCGCACAAATATTCTGAATTTGCGCTAGATAGTCAAGAGATTTGGCAAACAATGAGGGAAAATCAGCATTGTCGGTCAAATAGATACCGCTCCGTTTTTTTTCGATGTCCAGATAAGTGTTGGCAGAAAAGCTAGGACAGTCATCACAGTAGATACTTGCTCCATGCACAATCTGGCCATCATATTTTGGCCGGATCGCCAACATATAGCGAAGCAGCGAAGCAAGGTAAGAATACTCATGCCATTTTTTCTTTCTTCCACTTTCAAGAAAATCGTTGCCAATAAAAAATGAAAGCAGCACCATATCTGGGTGAAGCCGCAGCCCTTCTTGCTCAAGGATGGCAAGATAGTCTTTCGGCCCAATGCTGGGAATGCCTAGGTTGTAGACTTCAGCGTCAATTCCTTTGCCTTTGAGTTGGGATTCAAGCAGTGTTAAATAATTATCTTTGTAAGGAACAACGCCGTAGGAAAAAGAGTCCCCTATTGCCAAAATGCGGAACGTACTGTTCTTTTTTTCAGAAAATTCTGTATCTTTAAAGCCAAGCGAGTTCAGTTTGAAATCAAAATCCGCAGAAAACGGCTTGCCGCGAAATCGATTGTAAGAATCATCATAGATGAAAAACAGTGGATGGAAAAAATGAAAAATACGGACTACCGCTTCTCCTGACAACAGAGAGAGCAGCAGCACAATAATTATGGAAGATGCGGTTTGCAGAACCTTCTGTTTCATCTTTTTTGTAACTGTAACGAACAAAAAGCGGAAACCTTACGGCTCCCGCTTTTTGTTGTTTTTTGGAATGCTGAACTGAAAAAAGGTGATCTACTTAGTTAATCCCTTCAGCATTTTCTTCATTTTTAATCCGCTCCGGCAACGCATACATGGTTGTAGAACCGGAAGACCAGAACATCATTTTGCCCTTGGTGACCAGCGCGTTGGCGATTTTCTTGATATCCCGTGGCTTGCGCTCAGTATCACACTCGTAGAAATCTTTGATATATAGCTGCGGCTTTGGCGATTTAGTCGCTTTAGCAATAATTGCAGCTTCTACTTCTTCAATACTCATTGCCATAATGTATACCTCATTGGCAGAGTTTTATCAGAAACAGCCAATCAGAAAATTCCAATTGGCTGTGTGCAGAAATCTTACTTGCTGGTGTAAGCCTCTGTGGCTTTGGTGAACTTGAACTGGGTTGTAGTCCGCCAAGTATCATACGCCAGACGATAGTCATCAATAGACTTGTCGGTGAACGGAATTTCGCACTTCTCGAAGAATTTCTCCCAGCCGATGCGCTCTGCCCACTCGCCAATGCGCTCGTACTTACGAGCATCCTTAGCGTAAACCTCAACGATTTTGCGAATAACTGCAACAGTCTCTGGCCAACGTGGTGGAGTGTTCGGTAGGAAAGGCACTACCAACTTAGAGAACTTAGGTGCAGACTTGGCATTGGATACCTTACCGCCTACCAAAATGGCAATACCGTCACCATCGGGATCAGCCAAAGGCATAGCTGGGCACATGGTATAGCAGTTACCGCAGAACATACAGCGCTCGGCGTTAACCTGAACAGTCTTTACTTCCTGATCACCTACTTTAGCCTTAGCAGGTTTAACTGCGCCCAGCGGACAGGCAGAGATAGCCAGTGGAATCTCACAGACACCAGTGATGCGGCTGTGATCGACCATAGGCGGCTTGCGATGAATACCGAGGATGGCAATGTCAGAAGCATGTACGGCACCGCACATGTTCAAGCAGCAAGCCAGAGCGATGCGTACCTGTGCAGGCAGGGTCATGGAACCAAAATACTCAAACAGATCGTCCATAACCGCTTTAACCGGACCAGAAGCATCGGTAGCCGGTGTATGACAATGAACCCAACCTTGGGTGTGGACAATGTTGGTCACACAGGCACCAGTACCACCAATTGGGAATTTGCTGCTCTGGGTCTTCAGGTCAGCGATAAGGGCATCGCATTTTTCTTTACTGTCCACCATGAACTCAACATTGTTACGGGTGGTAAAGCGCAGATAGCCCTCGCAGTGCTTGTCAGCAATGTCACACAGATCGCGAACGTAGGCAATAGATACTAAACGTGGGGAACCGACACGGACTGTGTAGCACTCAGCACCGCTTTCGCTCACATGCAGCAGGACACCAGGAGCAATAATTTCATGGTAGTCCCACTTACCCTTGTTTGCCGCAATGACTGGCGGCAGCATTTCGGTATATGAGCGCGGCCCCAAGTCGGTGATCCGGCCTTCCATCGGATTATTTGGATCGTAACCCATTGTGCATTCTCCTTATATGGTTATATCGTTCAAATTGCAGGCAAAGCCGGATTACGCAGCATGTTTTCTACGGAACGCCTGAACATCACGCTCCCAACCACCCTCAACCTCTTCTTCTTTCCAGAATACGTAGGGGTTAGAACGCGGCTCTTTAACATGCTGCGGCATGGCATCGATTTCCATTACACGCAGGAAGGTGGGCAAACCGACACGCTGCATGGTCTCACCAACGCGCTCGCGGTTCTTACCAACTTCCATCCACCAGTCCCAAATCTGCTCGATTACGTCAATCAGATTTTCGTACTCGTTTTCTTTGGAAACTTCAATGAAGGGGATAACCATAGTAGCGAACTGCGCTCCATCCAGAATCGGAGCCTTAGCACCAACGCAGACGGTTGCGCCTTTCTCTTTACCTGGTTTCAGGGCGCGAGGCATAACGTTGATGCAGTGCATACAACGGTTGCATTCAGCATTGTCGATCTTCAGCTCATCGCCTTCCATCCACATACAACCAGTAGGGCAAAGGTTAATAACCTCTTTCTTAATATCAAACTTGCCCCAGTCACCGCCTGCATGAGCACCGCCATTAGACGGATAATTGCCTGCAACATACTCTTTTACTGCTGCCTGATTAATCCGAATATCATCCTTCCACGTACCGAGCAGAGCAAAGTCAGAACGAGCGATAGCAGCTACACAGTCGTTCGGGCAGCCAGAGAATTTGAACTTAAACTTATACGGGAAAGCAGGACGATGGATCTCATCCTGATAGTGCATGGTCAGGTGATAGCAAACATCCTGAGTATCATAGCAAGACCATTCGCAGCGAGACTCACCTAAGCAGCAAGACGGAGTACGTAGGTTAGAACCAGAACCACCCAGATCCTGATCCAAATCATGGGTCAAATCCCAGAACAGCGGCTCCAGATTCTCGGTGCGAGTCCCAAGGAAGATCATATCGCCGGTAGAACCGTGCATGTTGGTCATACCAGAGCCATACTTATCCCACAGATCCATCAATGCGCGCAGGTTCTTGGTCGAGTAATACAGACCTGAAGGCTGGGCAATACGAACAGTGTGGAAATGCTCAACACCAGGAAATTTTTTTGGCACGTCAGAATAACGTCCAACAATACCACCACCATAACCAAACACGCCGACAATACCGCCATGCTTCCAGTGGGTAATTTTGTCTTTGTAGGAAAGCTCCAGCTGGCCAAGAATATCCCAGCACTCTGGGTGAGTCTCAGCTTGGCGCTTCATGTCGGTGACGAAACTTGGCCACGGGCCTTTCTCCAGTTCGTCCAACAAAGGCGTAGCGTGCTTTGCCATCGGGTCTTCCTCCTTACTCTTAAAGTGGAATGAGATTGAATAAAATCAGAACCATAACCTCTATAAATTCATCAGGTGCGCAGATGTCGGAAGAGACCGAAGAAGCGCCGCCTGTACGACTGCTCGTTCTCAGCAGCCGAACTTAAACGTATCACCTGTATTTGTCAATTAAAAAGAACAGCAGAGCGATGGAATCCTCAACAATGCCGAACGCATTTTATCAAAATTTTTTTCTGTGCTGCTTGAGGGGGAAAAATTGATCCGGCAGCAACACCATAAGATGTGCCATAGCATGGGCTGTTAACGAAGTTTTTTTGAAAGATTTTACCTACGCCCGTTTATGTTCTATCGAATGTAAATACCTGATTGGTACAAGTTTGTGGTGATGGATCATTTGAGGGAGAAGTAGATACACAGGAAGCCTTGTTCAGTTCAACTTGAAAGTGTATCTTGACTTGCAATCTTCATTTTACAACTTTTCAACTTGCGGCTAGTCGGGTAGAATGATACGGCAGTCTGTTCGGACTGCATCTGTTGCTTCCGAAAAATTCGGACAGTTTCGCATCATCTGTGCATGATGGCTCCAAAAAGTTTTAAGAGGTTTTTTTGTGCAAGGCAAAGTACTTATCGCCAATCGCGGGGAGATTGCCATCCGCATCATGGAGGCATGTCAGGCTCTGGGGCTAGATTTTGCGGTTATTTATACTGAGGCTGACCGCGACTCTGAACATGTGCAACGATGTCAGCTTAAAGGATCAGAGCAAAATGCTTGGCGAGTCGTTAGTTATACGGATCCCAACGACTTGCTGGCAGTAGCGGATCATTCAGGCTGCACGGCTGTTCATCCAGGGTATGGCTTCTTTTCTGAAGACTGGCGTTTTGCCCGGCGGGTAACCGTGCGCGACCGCCCTTTGACCTTTATAGGTCCAAGTTGGGAGGTGATTCGCGATCTTGGCGACAAGATTAACACCAAGCGAATCGCGCAAAAGCTGGACATTCCAACAATACCTGGAACTTCTGCGCCTATTTATAATGAAATGGAGGCAGAGGAGATTGCTCAACATATCCTTGATATTCAGCGCGAGCAGAATGAGCCAAACCCAGCAGTGCTCGTGAAAGCGGCAGCGGGTGGTGGTGGTATGGGGATTGAGGAGGTGAATCGAATTGAGCAATTCCGTCGAGTTTATCGCCAAGTACAGAATTATGCAAAACGGCAATTTGGCGATGGTGGCGTATTGATCGAGCAGCGACTCTGCGACTTTAATCATTTAGAAGTGCAACTTGTCTGCTCACGTCATAACGAGCGCATTCATTTTGGTACCCGTAACTGCACTATTCAATCGACAGGTCGCCAAAAGCGGGTTGAAGCGGCACCAGGCTTTCATTCCTCCTGCTTTAAGTATGACTTTGATCCAGAACAAGTACTCGATAGCGTCGTAGAGCATTCGCTCAAACTGGCTGACTATGTCAAATATGATAATGTTGGTACATGGGAATGGATTGTTAGCCGCAGCGGGAGACCGTACCTGTTAGAGGTCAACACCCGTATTCAGGTGGAAAACGATGTTTCGGCTCGGATTAGCTACCTAAATGGTAAGCATCCAAATTTGCTTCAAGAGCAAATCCGGCTGGCCTTGGGTGAGTCAATGGGCTATGAGCAGAATGACGTAATTTTTAAGGGGGCAAGCATTGAGTTACGCATTGTTGCCGAAAATCCAGCACGTGATTTTGCTCCTTGGATTGGTACGATCACTCGTTTTGATCTGCCCTCTTATGATTGGTCAGCAGTGTATAGCCATGTTCCTTTTGCTCGCCCTTATCCTATTCCTAGCGAGTACGATCCTAATTTAGCCTTGGCTCTTGTTTGGGGTGATACAGTGCAGGAGGCTAAGGAACGGGCAAGGCAGTTCATTGATACCAGTCGTATTGAAGGCAGAGACAGTGCAGGTGGCTCGATCCTCACCAATCTGGAATATCTCCGCAGAAATCTTGATCGGCTGCTAACCTTCTGAACAGTTTTGTCGGCTGTTTTCTCATAAAAATCCATGAATGACCTCATCAAGCAGCTTCAGGAAATTGACCGGCGCATCGGCTATCTGATTCATATTAAAGATACAGATCAATGGGGCAATTTAGCTGAGTTTCGTCGTCGGACGGAACAACTCCGCAATTCTGCCTTTGACATCAGCTGGGACGAATTCAGCGCACGTCTAGCAAAGCTGGATGATTCACTCCGTTTTCTCGAAGAACGCTGCGAGGAAGGCCTAACCTCGATGGAACGGGTGCGAATTGTCCGTTCACCATTGCGCTTCACGCTAAAAGACATTCTTGAAAACGTCTATGAAGAGCACAAAGAGCTAGGTGGAGCAGGAGAAGCAAACATTGATCCGGCCATGGTGGTGGCTAAGGCTAATATTGTCCGGCGGATTAAGCGGAAGCCTTATACCTCGCCGGTCATGGTGATCGGGCAAGAAGTAGGGCGGGGTGAGGAATTTCGGAACGGCGGCTCCTGTAAACCTTGGGGTAACGAGAAGGCTCTGCGCTATATGCGGGTGGCTGAGACCGAAGGTATCCCGATTCATTTTTATATTTTTACACCTGGTTCATACCCTGTAGAGGACTATCCTGGCGCGGCCCAGCAGATCGCCCGCAACCTCTACACCATGACCAAATTGCGGGTACCGATGATCTCGGTGATCTCTGAAGGCGGTTCTGGTGGAGCTGAAGCCATTGGCATGAGCGACTTTCGCCTAATGTTTTCGCACGGTTACTATTCTGTTATCTCTCCAGAAGGCGCAGCAGCGATTGAGGGCAAGGTTAGGGAAGGCAAAAAAGTTCCGGCAGAACTGATTGAGAAATGTGCCCGCCAACTCAATATCACTGCAGCAGATAATTTGCGTCTTGGCACTATTGACCGAATTATCAAAGAGCCGCTTTTGGGGGCAAAAAGTGATGACTACGCCTTTTTTGCGCGCGTCCGCTCAGAGGTTATCCGAGCCACAGACGAGGTCGTGCTGAGAACCAAGAGTGTGCGTGGTTTCCGGTCCTATGAAGTAAAACGAAAAAAAGCGGAAAACCCGGATGAGGCACCTCAGATCGACATTCCTTGGGACTTGGACGAGGATGAAACAGATCGTCTCCTGACTCTGCGCTCCAAAAAATATAGAGAAATGAGTCTCCATAGTTTTGGTGGCATCACGATGCCTGCTGAAACTATCTTCAAGGCACTCTATTCTGTTTCTGAAAAAGTCTGGTATACGCTTCGCTATGATGTGCTAAAAAGCCAGCAAAAACAGATACAGAAAACAATCAAGGAAATATCTGGTGAAGGTACTGCCTTAATCAATCGCATCACTGCTCCTTTTACAAAAATTTTCAGCAAAGAAGAGGACGAAGAACATAGACCAGTACCTCGTTCCTTGGTAGCTCAAAATTCGCAGACCACAGGTGACTACTGTCTCCTTCAAGATCCACTCGAATTAACCGATACCTATACCAGTCCGCTGGCCAATGAGGATCGGACTATCACCTGTCCCAATGCAGAAAAACATGGCTGTAAAGATCTGTGGATTCCTGATCTTTATGGTGAATTCTGTGGTGTTTGCGAAAATTGTGGGCACCATTTTCCGCTTGAGTATCAGTGGTATTTACGGAATGTTTTTGACACTGACTCAATCCGCATTTTCAACAATGACATTTTTTCTAAAAATCCTCTCAATTACGAGGGATTTGATGAACGCCTTCGAGCTGCTCGCAGTAAAACTGGTATGGGTTGTGCCAACCTAACTTTTCACGCAAAAGTCAGAGATATAGAGATCGTTGTCACGATGCTCTTTTCTGATTTCCGTAATGGTACAGTTGGTTCAGCTGAGGGAGAAAAGTTTGTTCAGGCCTGTGATATTGCTCGGCGTAAAAAACGTCCTCTCCTCGCCTATGTGCATACCACTGGTGGTATTCGCATTCAAGAAGGCACCCTTGGCGTGGCCCAGATGCCAAAATGCACTATGGCCGTACGCGAGTACATTGATGCGGGCGGTCTGTACATTGTGGTTTATGACAACAATTCCTATGCTGGCCCGGTGGCCTCTTTCCTTGGCTGCTCGCCCTATCAGTTCGCTATCCGTTCCAGCCGGATCGGTTTTGCCGGACCAAGAGTCATTCGAGAAACGACTGGTATTGATATACCGCCAGATTATCACGATGCTCGCAATGCTCTTAAACGAGGCCATATTCAAGGCATCACTGATCGTCGCGATTTCCGTCGCCATTTGTATCAGGTCATCCAGACAATGGGCAGTCCTAGTCTATATTATCGATAATTTTTTGTACAGGATTTTAACTTGACCTTATGGATTGTTTGTGGTAGATAAAGAAAATTATTTCTATGAGGGCTGTTAGCTCAGTTGGTAGAGCAGTTGACTCTTAATCAATTGGTCGAAGGTTCGAATCCTTCACAGCCCACCAGCAAATTCAAGGAGTTAGCCTGTATAAGGTTAACTCCTTTTTGTTTTACCACTCCTTTTGTATTAGTCCTGTACCAATTTTTGCAAAAGCGAACCTCTTACGGCGGCAAAAGCAGAAGCTTTATAAAATTGATCCTGAATAGTTTTCAGGGCGGCTTAGATTATCCTGCTCCAGTTATATGTCCAAAATACGCATCCTCTCAGACCAGCTTGCGAGCCGTATTGCCGCAGGTGAAATTGTGGAACGGCCTGCCTCAGCAGTTAAAGAGCTATTAGAAAATTCCCTTGATGCTGGAGCTAATCGGATTGATATCCAAGTTGAGGGCGACGGTACTCGCCTGATTCGGGTCATAGATAACGGCACTGGCATGGATCACGACGATGTACTTCTCTGTTTGGAACGTCATGCTACTTCTAAGTTACGCGAGGAAAGCGAGTTAGAGACAGTGAGTACTCTTGGCTTTCGGGGAGAGGCTCTGCCCAGCATTGCTTCAGTTTCGCGGTTGGTCATCCTTTCTCGACTGCGCGGCGCAGCAATCGGTACTCGAGCGGAAGTGCAAGATGGTATTCTTCGAGATGTTCATGAGACTGGCTGTGCTTATGGCACGATTATTGAAGTACGCAATCTCTTTAGTAATGTTCCTGCTCGCCGTAAATTTCTTAAAAGCAAACGAACTGAGCTTGCTCATATTGAAGAGGTAATCCGTAGCCAATCTCTTGCTTATGCAGAAATCAGTTTTTCTCTTCTCATAGACGGTCGAACAGTTCTTGATCTACCTGCCACAAGTCCAGAACAGCGAATGCGGGATGCCTACCGTTGTTTGGGCACTACACTACTGGACTTGCAAGCGGAGGGAGAGGTCATCGTTAAAGGATGGCTTATCTTACCAGAAGAGAGCAGAACTGCACCATTACGGATTTGCGTTAACCGGCGGCCTGTGCAAGATAGGCTGCTTCGTCATGCCGCAGCAGAGGGAATGCAAGGCCTGCTGATGAAAGGGCAGCAGCCTGCGGGTGTCCTGCTCTTGGAACTTGCGCCAGAACTAGCAGACATCAATGTTCACCCTGCCAAACGAGAAATCCGTTTTCGTCAAGCCAATGTGGTATGTGGAGCCGTGGCACAGGCTGCCCAAGATACAGTACAACGGCATCAGGAACGGCTGCGGGCGCGTTTTTTTACCACACCAAAAAAAGAAGAACCTCGGCCGCAAAAAAAACTTGTTCAACAAGTTGATCTACCACTGATTCAAGCTGCTGAACCAGAACCAAAGTTTCAAGAACAGATTTCTCCTCTCTTTTCTCCGCCACCACTCAGTATTCCTGAAGAACAGACTTCTCGCTTAGTAAAACAAGAGTACGGCAAATTACGTCTGATCGGCCAGTTTGCTCATCTTTATCTCCTTTGCGAAATGGAAGAGCAGCTTGTTATAATTGATCAGCATGCTGCTCACGAACGCATTCTCTATCAGCAGCTTAAGCAAAATTATGAACAGCATCTAGCATCTAGCCAATCTCTCCTTTTTCCAGTTACAGTAGAGCTAGGGCCAGAACAAGCTAGTTTCTTGGAACGTAAAGAAGAAATGCTTGCTACTCTTGGTATTGTGGTGGATTTTTTTGGCGGGAGCACTTGGTTGATCAAGGCACTGCCTGCTCTGGTTGCTCACTTACCTGCTCAAGAGGTGCTAGCAGATGTTTTGAATGCGTTGTTAGCCAACTTACCAGACTGCATTGATAAGCTTTTCGCTTCGTTAGCCTGTAAGTCTGCAATTAAGGCAGGAAATCGTCTTCAGCCACAAGAAATGCTGGCTTTACTTGAAGAGATGGGCAGCAGCAAACTTTTCTCACATTGTCCGCATGGCCGTCCGGTGCTGAAAAATTTTTCTCGACAAGAGATTGAAAAATGGTTTAAAAGAATTTAACAAATTGATTTAATATATCATGTAATTTATTTGCTTTCCTGTATAAAAAATTTTACTTTCTCAGCAAAAAAGAGTATTGTATGGATATACAGATTAGTTTATTGTTGATTTTATATAGAAAAAATTTTGTTAAGCAGAGTGAATTTACCTGCTTGCGTATGTAAGTCCTAACAATAATTTAATAAACAGGAAACATTTTTTTCTTATATTGTTATTTTGTCTTGCGCAATCAAGGCAGAGACTATATGATTTTACGGTAATATATATTAAATATTCCTGCAACTGGCGTGGCCAGAAACAGGAACAAAAAGAAAAAGAAGGATGGAGGACAAAAGTCTATGAAACTTAAAGTGCTGCTGCAAGCTGCTCTGTTGTTGGTTTTATCCGTATGTACCGCACAGGCAGTTACGGTAACCAATGTAAGGCGGAATCCTTTTTATCAGCCGCCGCTTAATTCTGTTAATGATCTGCGTTATATGATGCAAGGTGCTCAGACAGATATCAGGAACGGACTGTATCAAGCTGGGTATCCAGAGTTGTATCAGCCTTTGATGGCACAATTTAGCAAAGCTGATGTCAGGAGAGTTGATTACATGCCTGGCCAAACTTTTGTCTGGATGCTCTCTAAAGACAGCTATTACGGTACAATCAAGGTTGTGCAGGACATGACTTGGGGTGGTTCAAAAAGACTCTCAGCCTATGAGTTCTGCGTTTACAAAGACGGAATGCGCTACGTTTTTGCTGTGCCGTTGGTCTGTGGCAACCTATCTCTGAAAGAAATTGTGCCTATGGATAGGAATGTTTCTATGGATAGGAATAAAGGCGGCAGAACAGGTTGCTTTGGTTTTGGTATGGGCTGTGTACCGTTGCGCTTTGTTGCTGATGCTGGCTATCTGCATCAGTCTGATCCAGCAGATTACCTCCTGTTGCGGGCAGGTATCGAAGCTCCTCTTAGCAATAGACTTTCTTTCTTGGCAATGGTCGGTGGTGCACCGCATTTGTCTGGTAAGGATGGTACAGATGCCTTTTTGGTTGATTTCATGCTTCAGTATGACTGGTTCCGTTTCATGTTCGGCAATCAGTGGTCAAACACCTTTGTTGGTGTTGGTTTAGGTGGTTGGATTACCTCTGATGGCAACGATGACCTAGAAGATCAAGATACTGATATAGATCTGATCGCCAATATTGGTGCACGTATTGCAGGACGGCCAGATACTTTCAATACCTCGCTGTTCTTTGAAGCTCGTAGTGGCTTAGATGAGCTTGATACCTTAGGTGAATACGGACGCTTTGGTGCAGGTCTGCGCTTCCGCTTCTAGGCTTAAGAACTCATACATTGAGTTAGTTAGCCCCTTAGCTCAAACAAGGCGGTAGGTTCAGTCAAAGACTGGATTTGCCGCCTTGTTGTTTCCTCCTTCAGCACCTAATTTGATTGGTGAATTCAAGTTGTAAGTGCAACTTTTGCTGGTTTGAGAAAAGAGTGAGTTGTGGTAGTATGATGGCTCATTTCTCACCGCCAAGCAAGAGGAGCGCGCATGCAGAACTACACACAACTTACCGA
>JAPEVH010000078.1 GCA_026645415.1 Candidatus Electronema sp. | reverse complement strand
CCTATCCCTGCAACCCCAACGGCTCGCCGGACGGCTTTGCCGGGCTGTGCTCGCCTGATGGTCGGCATCTCGCTCTGATGCCGCACCCGGAGCGGGCCTTCCTGCCGTGGCAGTGCCATTGGCTGCCAAGGGAGCTGCAAGGGCTGGAGGTCTCGCCGTGGCTGAGGATGTTCCAGAATGCACGGGAGTGGTGTGGGAGGTAGCTTGGATGATCTTGAAAGGGCGAAAGATCTTTCGCCCTTTTCTTATTTTTTGCCAGCATATTTGGCGGAAGTGCCATTGCCGTGATCCATTTTCCAAGTCGCTGTTCTGAATTTTTTGCCATCATGCCAGCATAATCCTTCCGAACGTCGCCAAGCAGCATTGTCATTGCTTCCGCCGGGCCAAGCGTTTCTTTCGGCAACCAAAAGCCAAAGAATACAGAGGTCTTCACCAAGCAGTTTAAAAGCAAAATCTTTGCGCAGCAAACAGAGGCTGCCGCTTTTTTCTCCAGCAATTTCCATGAACACCGTTTCACCATTTGGAGCCGTCCAGCAACCTGTTTGATTGAGTTTCGGACTAAGTTTCAGCTCCTTTGCCAGCCAAGGAGCCGGAAGATAGGTATTGAATCCGTTCGGAAGCGAGGCATCCAGAGGTGATTCCCAGTTATACTCCCATACAGGATAAGCTATCCCCACGCCTTCTGGCGCATTCCGATTGTCAAATTCCCATTTGGAATCCGGCCAAGTCGTTCTCCAAGGGGCTTCATAGAGGAAAGCCTCGTCAGTTACGTGAGGAGGTTGCCAACTGAGCGAATCAATTTTCTCCTTATTCTTCAAAATACTGACTATTTCGTCGACCTCGCCTTTTTGTACAAAAAACGACATGAGAAACCGGAACTCCTTTTGGCGGAAGATATGTTCTCCTCCTTGCTCTTCAGGATATCGTTCAGTTGCAGCTTGATGTTCGTAAAGCACGACCCAATCTGCCCCCGTATTATCCTGACGTTCCGGCATACTTTTCAGTTGGCGGGCGGGATCATCTTGGAAAGGCCAAGCTGCCAACTCATCTTCATCAACCTTCGGCAGCTTAATTTTTGGATGGGCGGCCCAATCTTCAGATGTTCCGTTACGCTGTTCCCGTAGTTCCTTCTCCTCAATGATAGTCGGGTCTATGTCTCGGTGAAAACTGATATCTGTGGAGCGGGAATAGCGTTTCGGCATACCGCCATATTCACTTGCAAACCAGTTGTTGTCGGCTAAACGGCATAGCAGCTCATCTAAGGCCAACCACTGATACTTCTTCCCTATCCGCTCGACAATTGGCCTGTCACGGGAGTAAGCGCGACCTCCCTTATGTCGAGACAAATCATCAGCAAATCGTTTTGCAGTCCAATCCATCCGATAGGCACGGTTAGCAATCCAGCGCATTGCGGCAGCCGTATCTATATGTTTCGGCTCTTTTATTTCTTCATCTCGATCATAGAGAACGGGTGCTGCTTCATTTTCAAATCGTTCTTTCTCTTCATCGGAAAGCAAAAGCAAAAAATCATTAGCGGCTGTTTGAATTTTTTCCTGCCATTGATCAATTTCACTCTGATCTACATCTTTCTGTATTTCATCTCCCCAAGAATACCTGAACAGTCCATAAATGTACGGATTGGAAATTGTACGTAATGTACGTAACTTATCAAAAACTACAATCCTCTCCTTTGTATTCCCGACGACCTCCTTTTCAAAGACACGGAGGCGTTGCTCTGAATTCAATGGCACATCTTCGCTCAATGGTACGGAGAGAAAGTTATTCACCATCGGCTCGATTTCGTATCGTGCAAAATCTCCCATCCAGTTTGTCGCCGAATCAAGAATCTCCTCACCACCTGCTTTTTTAGCAACAGCTTTCACTTTCTCTTCAGTGATGTTAAAACATACTCGCTTTGATTGGTACGGCGGTTTGCAAAGGTCAAAATCTACTTCAGGCGCAAGCACATCATGGTATCGTGCCAGCTCAATAATACCAAAGGCGTAATCCCGCAGAAGAAGTCCCAAAGGAGGTTTGTTATCAGCGAAAATATACTTGTAAACTACGCGGCTGTAGCTTTCTAATCGTCCCAGCTCTTGATCTCGACAGCTTGCGCCATAGGCTGCGGCCAAGAGCCTTTCAATAACATACAGATCATCAACATCTCTGAATCGTTCCAAGAGGTCGGGAAAAATATCTGCTCTCACAATAAAAAGTGAGGATAGAGCTTTGGTTGCCTTATCGCGAATAATCCGATTCGATGCTGTGAAAAACCAACACAGCGTCAATGCGGCCAAAAATTGATTTTCCCTGTTTGTATGCGGCACCTGCCCAGACAAACACCAGTCAATCAGCCGCCCGACAGAAGAGTCATTTTCTGCCGATTGCTCATTCAGCCATACCGTCCAGAAGGCATCTCGCTCAGGGAGTTTACACCTTGCAAGATTCCGGTGCAGCAGTTCTGCATTCCAAGGATGATCAGAGGAAACAGAAATCTCAAGCAGCACCTCAAGGGGATATTGCACCAGTTTGTTAAAAAGTTCTAAGGAACGCTCAGTAAATGCTTTTCGATCTCGCCACTTAACACTTTCAACAAATAAATCATTGATCTCTAAAGGATGATACGCTACTATCTCCCAAGGATTCTGCACTGATTGTTTATTAGGCAAAATATCAATAAGCTCACAGCCAAATTTCTCCGGGATAATTGAAGACAATGCCTCGGAAAGACCTCGCCATTGCCAAGAAATCCTTCCTTCATCGAGCATAAATTGCAGCGGACCTGAATCTCTGAACAGTGTGCCTGCGTCTTTATGGTCAGCAACAAGCGTATCGCCCATCAGGAAATCCTGGAATCGCTGAAAGCTGAAACGAATTACATCTTCAGCCTCTGCCAAAGGGTCTTTGCTTGCCTGTGGATTTGGATCACGCCGAATAAGGCCGTTGCTCAATAGAACAAAAAGCCAATTGGATTCGGAATGAGGTGCTGTTTGCGGAAAATACTTGCCGATGACCTGTTCCGCCTCACTCATTGTGAGATAATCATTGCGACGAGAAACCGTCGTGTTGGCAAGTTGCACGACAGAATTTTTTACAGCAGCAGGCAAGGAAGCCAAACTTCCTTCCGCAGCTTTGATGTTCTTGCCAACGCTGTCTAAATAATAGCTGAGAATATGACGTGTTCCATGCAGACCTGTTGGGAATTCTGATTTTCCATCCCGCTCCAAGGACACGCAGACCGAACGCAAAAACAGCGGATTGACGAATTCAGGGGCCAACCAAGGTGTGCTTGGACGAGCTATTCCTCGGCGATCAAGAAAAATCTTGGCCGCATTCATCTGTTCTTCATGCGTCTTAAAACCTCTGATGGAAAAAGTCTTGGTTTTCTTGGCAAGGGAATCTGGTATGGCAACGGGAAAATATTCTGATCGGCAAGAGATAATGCAAGCAATGTTCTTGTGTTTCTGCACTGTTTCGACAAAACTCAAGATATGGTTCTGCCAGTATCTGCTGCCTGGCCCCTCATTGATGGCATCAATCAACAACAATGCTCTTTTACCACTTGCCTCGCCAGCGGCATCAAGGGCACCAAGTAAAACATCAGCATTTTTATTCGGCAGATGGAAGAGTTTTGCAAACTGCGACCAAGGCTCTTCATTGTTCATGCGTTGCCCAAGTGCGAGAATGACTGCTCCGCCTTCGTGCGCAACTTTGGAGGCTTCTTTGCCGAACAGATGGCTCTTTCCGGTTCCCGCCCGCCCTTCGATGAATGCAAGACGGCCTCGTTCTGCCTGCATGAATTCACTTGTGCAAAGAGAGCAGAATTCTTCTACAGCTTCTTGTAGTGAATATAATTCACTGCTCTGGCGATACATTTTGTTACTTGCTGGGCTGTCCTGTTCTAATTTTCTTGCATAATCCCAACACAAATTATACAAAATATTCAAAGACGAGATGAATTCTTTGGCAACTTGTATCCATTGGTTAATATTCCAATCCTGATACGGAGGAAGAGCAAATTCTTCCTGCACGGAGAGCAATTGCTGCTGCGCCTTGAATAAGTTGTCAATAAGAGATGGATCAGGCTGCTGAGGCAAGCCTGAAAACTGGTTGTTCGATAGTGTATTCTCAAAAATAGCAGAGAGCTTGCTTTTCAGTTCATCAATATATGATGGATGACGGACAATGACTGAAAAGAGCTTCTGGATATGAACATCAACATGATCTTCCGGGTGAAATCTCTCGTCAAGTGAGGTAATGCCCTCTTGGACATGCTCCCGGAACCATCGTTGTGAGAACTCGACTTCACCAAACCAATACTGTCGCAGACCTTCAGCCGTCGGCTTGGTTAGCCGGGTGAGCAGCTCACTCTGAGACCAGACAGTAAATTTAATGCTTGAGTTTCCCTGTTCGGCAGCTTGCTTCTGCCATTTCGCAACATGGGTTTCCCAATGCTCCCAGCCGGTTTTGCCCTGCCCTTTCTTTCCTGATTTATCCGTAAGATCACAAGGCAAGGCAACTACATATTCCTCAAGTTTCTCATGAGTTAGAATCGCTTGAGCTACGGATTCGTCGATTTGTCCCCAATCGATATCGCCAGTGCGCAGAAAATACTTCGCCTGATACGCGATTTTCTTGCCATCTGCTTTCTTCCAGTACGCCTCAACGCCTCCATCGCCCCCGGCCCCTTCCACTCGTCTGAATTCGGCATCGGCTGCATATTCTTCTCTGCGGGCCAGTTGGCAGACCAACTCTTCAAAAGCATGGCGTTGCCCTGCCTGAAATCCGTGGATTTTTGAGAAATCGATCATGGCAAACGTTACTTTGTGATCACTATAACATTATGATTTTCAAGATAATTGCTCAGAGCAGCTTGCTCTCAGTATAACACAAGTTCACCATAAAAACATCACACCTTGCGGCATAAAGTATTTTGCTGTATGCTTACACTGAAATGTAAACGTAAGTACAGCTAACCCAAAAAGGCTGCTATGGACAAGATACTCTCTGCACGAATAGACGAAGCTGTGATCAGACAGATAGGACTGCTGGCGCGTGAGCTGCACACTACAAAAAAGGCGATCATTGAAAGCGCAGTCCGGCTGTATTCCGAACAGACCGGACTGAAAAAGCAGATTGACGTGTTTGCAAGCACCTGCGGCACTTGGCAGCGGGCAGAGCCGCCTGAAGAAACCGTGCGTCAAGCCCGCTTCGCGTTCAGACGCTCAATGGAGCGGCACCACCAATGAGGGCGTACATTGATGCGGATGTGCTGATCTGGCATCTTCGCGGCAAAGAGCAGGCGCGAGATTTCCTCATTCATCTCCGAGATCATGGTGCATACGAGCTGTGGACTGGGGCGTTGCAGCGGGCTGAAATCGTCTTTTTCATGCGGCCTGATGAGGAGGATGCCACGGAATTGTTTCTATCCCAGTTCAAGACCGAGCCTGTGGATCAGAAACTTGTTGATGCAGCCGGGGCACTGTATCGAAAATGGCATCCGAGCCACGGCATTGATGTCAATGACGCGATGCTTGCCGCTGCCGCCATCCAAACCGGCGGCTGCATTTACACGCTGAATGTCAAGCATTACCCCATGCCGGAAGTGAAGGCCATAAGGGCGTGGGAGTAGTTCGCCTCGTCCATGCTTCAGGGCGAGAACGCTGCGGAGCTGGACTTCAACGCGGTGCAGCGCGGCGATGCGGAGATGGAGCAGAAGATGAACCGGGTCATCCGGGCCTGCAACGAGATGGGCGGCAGGACGCTGATCGAGGTCATCCACGACCAAGGCGCGGGCGGCCCGGCCAACGTGCTCAAGGAGCTGGTCGAGCACTCTGGCGGGCGCATCGAGATCCGCAAGATACGGGTCGGCGACCCCACCATGTCGGTGCTGGAAATCTACGTGGCCGAGTATCAGGAGCGCAACGGCCTGCTGATCAGGCCGGAGAACATCGCGCAGTTCCTCGCCATCTGCGAACGGGAGAAGGTGGCCTGCGAGGTGCTGGGCGAAGTCACCGGCGACCTGCGCTTTGTGGTCAGCGACGAGCAGGACAACAGCACCCCGGTGGATGTGGAGCTGAAGGAGGTGCTGGGGCATATCCCGCAGAAGACGTTTGAGGACAGCCGTGCCCCTGCTTGGTGTGCCCACCAAGTTTCGGTTGGTGTACCCACCAAGTTCTGCTTGGTGTACCCACCAAGTTCTGCTTGGTGTACCCACCAAGTTCTGCTTGGTGTACCCACCAAGTTCTGCTTGGTGTACCCACCAAGTTCTGCTTGGTGT
>JAPEVH010000053.1 GCA_026645415.1 Candidatus Electronema sp. | reverse complement strand
CAGCAGTGAAGGCAAAAGTCCTCCAGTCGGCATTGCTCAGTCAGCCCCTCGCCGCAATCCATTTCCCGATAAGCCGCACCTTGAAGGCATAGCCGCTGTTCTCCTGCACCAGCACTTCCTTGCGCAGGAGGACAGCCGCAGCCGCGTTCAGCTCCGGCGGCACGGCCTCTCCTTTGGTCAAGGCGGCCAGCAGGATTGCCCCCACATCGCCGGGCTGCCTCCGGGCATATCTCCCGTACATGCTGCTTCAGGGTGTAGGGCTTGAAGTAAATCCAGTACAGCAGTTGCAGGCATTCTTTCACGTACTGCATGGGTGCTCCTTGGTTGATGCGCCATTGCCAAGAGCGCGTTGTGCGCCCGCCTTCCTTCTCCACCAAAGAGCAAGGAGGCTCATATAGTCAAAGCCGGATAGCCTGACTATTCCTCGTGTCATTTATTTGACAGGCACGAATGCAGGCATTTGATCGGCACGAATGCACGCATTTGATCGGTACGAATGCATGCAGTTGATCGGTACGAATGCACGCAGTGGATCGGCAGGACATCTCTGCTTGTATGCAGCCGAAGCGGGATGATTCGTCACTTTATGATGCTCCGGCTATACGACAGACATGCGCCTCCCATGTCTGTCCGTATGAGCCTCCTCATATTAGGAGCCTGTGAATGGGAGCACTGGTAATCCGTCCTTACTTTGCTCCGATCAGCTTCAGCAGCCAATCAAACGCGGTGCAAAGCGGCATTTTCCCGGTCAGCAGGGTGTACAGCCTGTCAAACAACGCAAGCACTAGGCCGAACAGCAGCAGCACTTTCTTATATTTGTCATAGTCCTCAGCTATCTGCCCCAGCAGGCAGCGGTGATCCCGCAGCACCAGCCTTAGCGGGCTGGTCAAGACGCTGTCCGGCTTAGTCTGGCCGAGCTGCGCTTTGAACTTCCGCTTGGCCCAAGCGTGGCTTTTGCCGTCCCGGTGCGCTTCAAACAAATACAAGGCAGCAAGCTGAAGCCGGTGCGGCTGCTTGCCGCCCCAGCTTCGGGCCAGCCGCCGATCATCCGCCTCCAAAGCAGGCGCAGCCGGATCAGGCAGCAGGAGCAGCTCTTCTGCCTCGTCATCGGGGAACTCCTTCAGCTCGCAGAGCTTGCCCATGTTGAAGAAGGCAGATTTGAGCTGATGCTCCTCGCCGTAGAACTTGAGCGTCTGCCGGGTGGCAATGATCAGCATCATCTTGTTGGTGCTCATCAGGCCGCGCAGCCGGTCGTAGAAGTCCTTGTTCAGTGCTTCCAGATGATCGAACAGCTTCTCGAAGTCATCCAGACAGAAGACCGGCAGCAGGCTGTGGCTGTCCAGCAGGTTCAGCACATCAGCGAACTCACTGCTTCCGCCGGAGAAAGCAGCCAAGGCAGAGCGCAGCGGCTCGTTCTGCTCAATAACAGGCAGCTTACATAGGGCTTTAGCCAAAGCCTGATAAAAATCGGCCTCGTTCTTGGGTTTGAACCGCAGGCTGAGATAGGCAACAACAAAGCGGGCCGGATTCGGCACCCGCTGTTCCCACGTCTGGGCAAAGTGCCAAAGCAGAGAGGACTTGCCGGACAGCCGCCCGCCAACCACATTGACGCTTTCTGGCTGGCTGCCATTCATCCGGTCAGTCAGGAAGCGCAGTTCCTCCTTGCGCCCAACAAAGCAGCGCGGGTCTTTAATCTTCTGCCCAGTGACAAAGGGGCAGGCGGGACGCGGGGTTCTGGATAGAGTCATGGCTGGTTCTGGCCTCCTGTAGTTGCGTTGTGGTTCGCTCTCCTTAACAGAAAGAGCGGGAAACAACAACGGCAATCAGCAGTTGAGCCAAATACGGGAAGGCATTGCTCCAGCCACAACAGGGTGCGGAGTTCATTGGCCAATTCAGCACGGCGGCGGGCTGGGGCAATCTCTTTTCTTGGTAGGGTTCAGACAAGGGGCTGCGATAGCCATCCGAATAAGCTGCTCAATATCCGGGAAAATGGCCTTCAGGTTGGAAAGGGCGACGGCATGGCCGCGCTGCCCGGCATTCGGATCCGCACAGGCCGAAGCGTTCTCAACATGAATGTCCCATGCTTCGACGCTCTTGATGCAGAAAAACGGGAAGGACTTTGCTGTACTGCTGGAAATCTTGGTCCAAGGTGTAAATTGCCGCCTGAAGACGGAAGGCGCAGGAACAGATGAGAAAATCAGTGTGTGAACCCTGTATGCCTCTGCGTCGGCAAAGGTTGTGATACTCAGCTGCCTTGATGTAATCCTCATCTAGGATGGGTTCATTGGCAAAGCAACTCAGATGGCTCCGCAACAGTTCAAATTTACTCTTTTCTGAATACCCAGAAAGAATTTCCTGCCGAACTGGTCCCAGCAGGAGAACCCGCTGCTCCTCAATCAGCTGAGTCAGCTCTTGGCAGACATTTTTATCCGGCTCGGTCCGCCGCAGTGCTAAAGACCAGACTGCCGTATCAACGACAACTTTCATCGATACCTTGCCTTCTTGTAGTCATAGTCGGGATCAGTTTCCATGGTACCGAAGAGTTTCGTGATCTCGATCTGTCTGCGTCGATTTACAAATTCTTTTAAGGCCAAATTGACCGTCTCTTTTTTGGTACGAAGCTGACCAAGCTCCCGCGCTTCTTCAAGCAGTTCCATGTCTATAGCAAGATTTGTGGCCATAATATCCTCCCTGAAATTCATACATACACATCTGTTTACACAGTATCATGTGTGTTGTTAGGTGTCAAATAATACTGAGGGCTTCGGTCGTTCCGTTATTTTATAGAGATGATTGCTTCATGGCCTTATATGGCTTTGACAAACAATACCAACAAGAGATAGTAGTGAAAAGAAAGCTGATCAGGTATGATCTGAAATGTAGATACAGGAACTTATAACGTCCAGCGTAGGAAATGTAAGTTCGCTCATTCAGCACCCTCAAGGCGATTCGCTTATCATGTCCATTTCATTCTATTCTCACAAGAAGACACTCTTCTTTGTGCTCTTTTTCTTCACGCTGTGCAGTCGTTCAACAATGGCTGGTTCGCATCGGTCTGTTGAGAGCACGTACCAAGAGGAAGAAGATGACACAACATTTGTTGAAGAGGAGCAGTATCCAGCAGACTATCCCGATCAAGAAGCGTATGTTAATCCTAGGAACTCGAATTGTCAGGTGAAAGGTGGCCCTCTTAATCCAGCAGCCGTGCTTGCTGCTCATAACCGCTGGCGAAAAGCGGTTGCTGCGCCTCCACTCAAATGGTCGGAGCATCTCGCACAAACAGCGCAGCAGTGGGCTGATTACTTAAGCAGCAGTGGCGGCTGTCTGATCCAGCACAGTCATAGTGGCTATGGTGAAAACATCTTTCAAGCTGCTGCTATTTGTTGGTCAGACGGAAGGTCGGAAATACAGAGGAAAACAATTGCAGAGATCGTTGATGGCTGGGCCAGTGAAATCAACGATTATGACTATGCCACGAATAGTTGTGTGGAGGACTGCCTTTGTGGGCATTATACCCAAATTATCTGGAAACAAACAACCGAGGTAGGTTGTGCTATCTCAGTCTGCCCTAGTAAAAAACAGATCTGGGTCTGTCATTATAGCCCACCAGGTAATGTTGAAGGACAGCGGCCCTACTAATGATTTTATGGCTGCCACTTCTCCTGCTCGGCCCTGATCATTTCCCGCACCACATCCTTGAGCTGGAAGGTAGCTCTCCAGCCTAAGTCCTGTTCTGCTTTGGCCGGATTAGCGCGGCCTTCGCGGATGTCAGTTGGGCGAAGTAGCTTTGTATCAGCAACGACGTGCTCGCGCCAGTCTAGCCCCAGCTCCTCAAAGGCCAAGCGAACAAAATCTTCCAGCGAATGACTGTGACCAGTGGCAATGACGTAATCTTGTGGCGTTGCTTGCTGAAGCATTAGCCACATGGCTTGTACATATTCTGGTGCCCAGCCCCAGTCGCGCCGGATGTCCATATTGCCTAAGAACAGCGTTTCTTGGCTCCCCGCAGCAATCCGACAGGCTGTACTAATAATCTTGCCTGTGACAAAACGTGCAGGCCGCAGCGGTGATTCATGGTTAAAGAGAATGCCAGTACAGGCAAACAGGTTGTAGGCTTCTCGGTAATTAGCCACAATCCAATGGGCAGAAGCCTTGGCCACTGCATAAGGACTGCGGGGCCGGAAGGGTGTTTCTTCGTGTGCTGCCTTGTCGCCAGTATCACCAAAGCATTCGCTTGAGCCAGCATTATAAAACCTGATTTGCCGCCCAGTGAAACGGATAGCCTCAAGAAAATTCAGAGCTGCGGTGCTGATGCTCTCCAAAGTTTCTACCGGTTGTTCAAAAGACAGACCAACGGAACTCTGGCCCGCAAGATTATACACCTCGTCCGGCTTTGTTTCCTGTAACCCGTGCAGCACACTGCGAAAATCAGTGACTGCTAAGGACAGCGTCTGCACCTGATTTCTGATTCCTAGTCGTTGCAGATTGGCAAAGGCACAGGTCTGGGCATCACGAGATGCACCATAAACTGTATAGCCCTTCTCTAGCAGCAGTTGCGCGAGATAGGCACCATCTTGTCCTGAAGCACCACTGATGAGAGCTGTTTTCATAACTCATTAAATTTTATCATTGTAATCAGTCCGGTTAACATAACCAAGCGAACCTTGGCTGGAAATCACTTTGCTTGGGATGCCAACCACAACTGAGTTATCTGGTATGTCTTTGGTTACAACACTGTTAGCACCAATGGCCACATTATTACCAATTCTAATAGCCCCAATAATTTTTGCGCCGGGACCTATGTACACATTATCCCCTAGTTGCGGACAGCCTTTGTTTTTACCTCGATTTGCTTGTCCAATGGTCACTCCTTGCGAGATATTACAATTTTTACCTATTCTGGCCTCATGACTGATAACGATTCCTCCAAAGTGCCCTATATAAAAACCGCTGCCGATCTCTGTAAAAAGAGGAATTGCTATGCCAAATTTATAGGTTAAACGGGTAAGAATGCACCTACTAAACGGATAGATTGTATATTTCAATAAATTATTTGCTACCGTATAGCGGCAGGTTCGCATCCAGAAGAGATATTTATAGGATTCACCAAATACTATTTCACGTAAGAGCAGTCCAAAGCCTACTTTCCCAGTAATTCGATATAAATCGGAAAGAATAAGATATTTATATTCTTTATATGCTATTGCTTTCATCATTTAACAATAATCTGTTCCTGTTAATCGTAGAATCTGTAAAGTCTGGGCCGCAGTTCGTTGCCACGTAAATGCTTTAGCCCACGCCCTGCCCTGCTCGGCCCGATTACGAAGCTCTTGCTCTGGTAGCTGAAGCACTTCTTTGATTTTGCTGGCTAAAAGCTCTGGCTGTGGGCTGTCCACGTAAAAAGCAGCCGCGCCGCCTACTTCTGGCAGAGAAGCTGCTTGTACAGTCACGGTCGGCAATCCGGCCAACAGAGCTTCAATTACAGGAAGGCCAAATCCTTCATAAGTAGAGGGCAAAACAAAGACTGCTGCTGCCTGATACAGCGTACACAACTCTTCTTCCGTTAACCCCTGTAGGCGCAGGACTCGCTCTGGCTTTTTGATCTGGAGCAAACTTTTCCTGACAGCTTCTTCTCCCCGTCGCCCTTTGCCAACTAATACCAAGTGATGAGGAATTTCGTCTTGAAGCAGAGCAAAGGCATCAACGAGCTTATCAATATTTTTATGCGGATAGCTGTGCGCCACACAGAGCAGAAAAGGGCTATGGACATGCAAGCGGCGTAAAATCTGTTCTGCGTTATCTGCTGCCAACGTATTCTTGGCAAAATCACTGCTCACTCCCAGTAGCGTGGCATGAACATTCTCTGCTTGAGCAAAGCCGTAGCGAATGACCTCCTGTCGGGAGAACTCAGAAATAGTCAGTACGGCCTGACAGCGGCGGCAAGCGGTTCTAACCAAGAAATCTAAAGTCATTCGCTCCAGCCAGCTCATGTCTTCAGGATAGCTTTTGTACTGCAAATCGCAGATCGTTACAGCCTGTGGTGAAAAACTCAGGGCTGGTGCTGTATAGCCTGGCGACCAGAGCACATCAAGCTGTGCTTTGCGGGCAGCAAAGGGCAGTAGGAATTGCTCGGCAAGAATCCGCAAAGGCCGCACTGCTGCCTTGCAGGGAATTTGCTGAAATTCAACTTGGGAAAAGGCCGCTAAATCACTTCGTAAGAGCTGATCGTTTTCTCTATTTGTGAAGATAAACAGCGTATCGTTGTCAACGAGTTTTGCCATCGCTACTAAGGTCTCACGCAGATAAACCTCAGTGCCGCCCACATCACCTGGCACAAGAAAGAGCGTGTTTATACCTATGCGCATGATTTTCTCCGACGACTAGCCATGAGCGAATAAATGCCAACAATGCCCCAGCGAACAAAAAAATGGAGTAGGGTCTGAGGACTGAAACGGCCAGCATCGTCCTGCGCTGCCTTATATTCTTCCTGAAACTGGATGGCAAACTGCTGTCCACTGATTGACTGTTCATGCCAGCGAAAGGCAGCTAATGGCCCACCTGACACTTGCACGGCATCGCCGCTGCGCCAGAGCCGAAGAATAAATTCATAATCCCAAGCAGCAATCATGTTTTCCCGTAACGGCCCAGCCTCTTTAAAAGCTGATCTGCGAAAAAAAAGGGCAGGCTGTGAGAGATAGTTGATGCACTGATAGGTGAAGCGGGAGGACAGGGGATAAAAGAACTCTTTAAAGCGGGTAATTCCAGCCCGGATTTCTTGTCCTTGCGTATCAATAATCGGGCAAGCACCAAAGCAGATGGCCGCCTCTGGCCTGCCTTCCAGAGCCTGCTGTACTCGCCGCAAGGTGTTTGGATAATAGAGATCGTCTGCATTCAGCCAAGCAAGAACATCGCCGCTGGCCAGTGCTAGACCTTTATTGATCGCATTCGCCGGGCCAGTATCTTTCTCAATAATTGTTTTAGCCAGACGATCAGAATATTTTTCTATAATCTTATGCGAGTTATCCGTACTGTTGCCATCAACAACAATATATTCTAGCTCAACACCATCATCTGCTTGACTAATCACACTACGCAGAGTCTGCTCCAAGAATCTTTCGCCGTTGTAATTTGGAGTTATAATCGAGAAACGCATTTTTTTCGGAGAGTGACATCAAGGGCGACAAAGACGGGCAGGAAGAGCAGGCCGAAATAAAGAAAGTAATAATAACGCCAGTTGAAAATCCGTAGATAGATTAAAGGCAGCGCACCCGCAAGCAGCACTGCTCCAAGTATTGCCGTGTTGGGCAGCCAGCGGAAAAGCAGGGTCAGCAGAGGAAGCAGGGCTAGGAGCCAGACTGGATTCCACATCAACCAAATCCAAGGCTTTTGGTAGCTTTTTTCGTAAAGCTGCATAGCTGCCTGATTCAAAGCTGGAAAGTATTCCTCCGCTTTCTGATACGGATAAACATCCGACCAACCAGAAAGGCGAAGAAACCACCACGCCTGTCGATCTTGAAAATAATGATGAAATTTATCCCACTGTTGCTGAGTCTGCCGCATATTCAGCACGGTCAGATAGTCCTTGTATATTCGTACGCTATCATTAGCAATTGTTCGCGCTGACAGACGACTGGCGTATTCATGCAATTCTTGGCTGAGAAAAGTAGTTTTGCCGGTGCTGCGCAGGATTGCAAAAGCAAGTCCTGTTGCAAGAAGCAGTACCAGAAAAATAGGCACAGCTTTCTTGAATGGCACTAGGTTGAGCAAGAGCAGCAACGTAGGCAGTACTGCCAAATAGACTAAGCCATTATGTCGAATAAATCCTAGGGCAAATCCCAAAAGTAGCAGGGCGCAGATTCGCTGTCTTGTCCAATGTAGTTGGTGCTGTTTTTTTTCATGCCGCAGCTTGACCAAGATGCAGGCCCAGAGCACCACCAGTAAGGCAAAAGGAATATCCTTCCAGAGCATGACATTATATACTGCTACAGGCACTGAACAGAGAACAAAAAGCAGCCAGAGCAAGATAACTGGTAATGCAGTGCCCTGCCGGTAAATCCAAAAGCCGAACCACGCTACGAGCAGGCTTGTCAACAGAATTTGAGCGATAGGAACGATGGCGGGGCTGCTCCAACAATGATACAGGTATTTATAGAGAAAAACATTAAGCAAGGGATGATCATTGAAATACATATCCGGCAAAATAGCGGCCCGCCAAATTTTCATGGAATCAACCGACATCACGCCGGGCCAGAACGCGGCCAGCCAAGTGCCGAAGACGGTCAAGCCGCCTGCCAGCATCAGCCAGAACCAGTATCGTTTCTCTGTCAGAAAAATGCCGCGCAGTCTGCCAGTTTCCCTGTAAAGGCGAATGAAAGATATCAGCAGCCAAGTCGAGAGCAGGGCAAAGAGTATTTGCTGGATAAACTGGAGTGGCTGGAAAAAAGAGCGCATTTCCTGCAAGGGATGATCAATGCTGAAGCTGCCCAACATCGCAGCCTGACTGTGCAGCAGCAGATCAACAACCTTATTTTTGTCGTGCAACTCGGCAGCAGTGAGACGGAGCGGTTTATTGAATCTGCTATTCACAATTTCCAACCTACGGATTGGATAGCGTGGCAGTTCTGTCTCTACCGTGAAAGAACCATCTGGCTGGAGCAACCAAAAATCAAGCCGCTTGAATTTGGCCGCTTCGTTGGCCATGTAAAGATCATATTCTGTTTTTTTTCCGTTTACTTCAATCAAGGCCACGCCTGAGCTGGTGTCAGTGCGAAATTTAAAGGCAATATGTGACTGCGCCCGCACGACAAAGGAAATGGTATCATGTTTGCCAAAATGCAGTTCACCATTAGCATTCACGAGCTGCCCGGCAAGATCATGGAAATTGATCTTCCGGCCATCGATCAGCACTGCTGCGCAAACCACTTCTTTGCTGAGAGAGGCTGGATAGCGACGACCTGCCGCTCCAAAAGTGATGCTAACCTGTCCGTTTTGCGGCAAAACGTTTGGGTGAAAAAGCCGCTGCTCATAGTTGTTGAAGCCTTGGCCGTTGTCCCAGCGTACCGCAAGCAACGGAATCTTACCTGTCGGTGCTTGTCCGCGCAGTATGAGCTTATTTGCTTCGTACCAGCCTGTGCTGAAAACGAAATAACCAAGAAAAAGGAGAAAGAGACTGAACGGCATCAGCAAATTTCGCCCTCTGTCGGACAAAGAGGAGAGCAGGGAAGACAAAATCGAGTCGATACGGGGGATGCAATAAAATTTTCTCAATATGTTCCGCTGAAATAATCAGCCAGAATCTGAGCGTGATCAAAGGTCAGCAGAGGTAAATTGTCTTGCTGAAAAACCTGCGCCTGTAACGCATCGTCCAAGCCCTTTGGCACTCCACTAGCTTTGGCAATAAACACCGTAGAGGCTGTGTGCAAACGTTTGTCTCGCTCAGGATGAGAATAGGTATGAAACTGGCGGATTAAGGTAACATCCAAGCCAGTTTCCTCCTTGGCTTCACGCACTGCGGCCTGCTCAAAGCTTTCACCATAATCAACAAAACCACCGGGCAATGCCCAGCCAAGCGGCGGATTTTTCCGTTCAATCAGAACAATGCCTTGCTTTAGTTCAATAATAATATCAACAGTGGGCACTGGATTGCGATAGGTTGGCATCTCATGGCCGCAGCGACTACATTGCATAGCGTTTTTCTCAAAAAATCGAAGGCGTTTGCACAAGGGACAGCAAGTCTCTAATTTCCTGCCAAGACGAGACTGTTGGAATATTCCGGCAGTCTCGGTTCCACGGCTGACTAAAAAGGAGTGGCTGAAGACCTGCTGCTTGGAGTTGCACGCAGGTATCTGCCCGATCATCAACAAACCATTGCAGCCCTTGTGCCAAAATATGGCGTGGCTTATCATCATGATCGCCCATTGCCACGACCTGAATCGCCGGTAAAACTTTTTGCGGCAAAAAGTGAGCAAACCAATCCAGCACAGGCTCGCGCAAAGGTCGGGCCGTGACTACGGTAACGGTTCCGACCAATTCCGCAAGCTCAGAGAGTACATCCAGAGCACCAAGTATAGGCTGAAGGCCAGTACCAAGGCAATCTTTCAGGATTTTGTGAAAAACTGTGGCCACTGTTTCTACAGACATGCCCAGACAGTTTTCAACCTCAAAATGGGTAATGTCCTCTAAACGAAAATCGCAGTGCCCGTGCTCTTCGCAGGCAATACGCAGAAAACTCTCTGCTGTATCAGCGATCACCCCGTCAAAGTCAAAGCCGATTTTGGCTGGATTGATTGCAGGCATCATAGCAGCCTATTTGACGATTTTGGCATCCTCAATGATTGCGTCGTAGCGGTAGCCTGCGCCAAAGTCCTTGTCCTTGCTGAGAACTCCTTCAACAACAATCACCGCATCCTTGTCAACCGTTTCGGCAGTGGTGACGACCAAATCATGGGTGTTCTTCATCGGGTCGCCGCTGCCGTCCTGAAGATGAATCCAGTTTTTACCCATAATCTGGGGTGAGAATTTAACCACCTTGCCGCGCACTTGTATAGTCTTACCGTTTAGTTGCTCAGCTTCAATAAAGCACTGCTCTACGGTGCGACCATTCTCGCTGTCTGCCTTATCAATCTTTAGGCCGTCGTTTGCCGCTACCACCGCTCGTGAGGAGCCTCCAGACAGTGCTGCTAAAGCTGCATCATCCAACGGCGCGTCCATTTTTTGCTCTTGGGCTGCACTTGCTGCATCAGCTAAACCGGGAGAAAAAATAACCTCATCAAAGGTTTTACCCAAGGCTTTGGACTCAAAGCCTTTCATAACCATACCCGGTTGCACAGAAATCTGCTGACCAACTTCAACCTTGCTCTCTGGAATGGCTACCCATGTTTTATTTTCTCCATTCTCAATAAGTAGATAAGTGTAACCTGCCCCAAACATCGTTTCCAGCACCTTTCCCTGTACTGCCTTTTGCACTGGTGCATTTGCGGCGGCATCTTCTTTCACGTCTTCTGCCATTGCAGGCCCTGTCAGCAATAGAGTCAGCAGCAGGGTAGCAGAAATATGTCGAATCTTCATGAAGTAGTCTCCTTGTTTGAACTCAGTCCCTATGGGAAAAATGCGGCTGGCTACCAAGAGCCGTCGCTTGATTTTACAGCTTTCCTTTATAGAAAATTGTCTGCTCTCTGTCAACAGAACCTGACCGCAAATCGTGCAAGACCGCAGCTTGTCTTTTCTGGCTGAATTTTGTATAACCGGCTACTGTCCCCGTATCGCTAATCGCCAAGAATTATCAGTAGGAATTTTCCATGCCGCGTACTCTTATAAAATATTTTATTGCCAACCTTGTTCTTTTCTTTATTTGTATTTACCCTGCCAAAGGGTTAACAGGTGTTATGCCACAGTATAATCGGCTTACCTTTATGCGCTTTACCGCAAAGGTGGAAAGTGTTAACACCCTAAAAAATCCGAATATTGGCAGAATGGGGCTGCATCTGTTTGCAAGAGATAGTGCAGATAATTTTTACCTAGTTCATATCTGTCCACAATGGTATGCAAATAAACATCCAGAGCTGTTTATGTTTAACAAAGGTGATCAGCTTATTATCTCTGGCTCACGCTTTATGACTAATCTGACAGCAAATAATATTTTTGCCGCAACAATCATTAACTGCTCTCAGGACAATCAACAAGTAAATATTCGTGATCCTTTTACAGGAATTCCTTTATGGAACAATCAACCAGATCATCTTGTAGAAAAAATCCAATTGGTTCAACAACAAGTTTTTCTAGGCAATTCAAGATTTATTCAGCAAAATGTAGCAAAAAATATCGCTCGCTTTCAAGCGCAACAAATTAAGTCACTTCAAGAACCCTTGATGATTCAACAATAGCCTTATTTACAGGATGTATAGTTACGAAACAACGTCATGAATCCAAAAAACATTGCACTTCTTTTTCTTATAATTGTACTTGTGAGCGGATGCTCATCAGGTACAAATAAAAAAACAGCTCCACCTCCAGTGAGTAAAACAGATACTACGTTGGACGGCAGCGAGTGGCTTTTGGAAAATCTATACGGCCAGCCGCGTTTACTTGGAGAGCCGATTAGTCTCCATTTTGCCCAAGGTAAAGTAATCGGCTCTGCTGGCTGTAATAGCTATTCTGGCATATATACACGGACTAGCACAGGAACGTGTCAGATCAGCGAGGTCACGCTGACTAAAAAAACATGTCAACCTGCCGCGATCATGGGGCAAGAAGATAAGTTGATAACAAACTTGCACAAGGTAGCAGCCTGCGATCTTCTGAATAACAAACTGTTCCTAAAGGATGAAAAAGGAACTGTCCTTGCCACATTCATACCACCTCAGAAGCAGAATTTGCAAGGTACCTCATGGAAAGCAACCAGCTTTAGTGATGGACAGGGAGGGATGATTCATGTCTATGGCTGGAAGTGGCCGCTTACCGCTCAATTTGGGGACCACGGCCAATTCAGCGGTTTAGCAGGCTGTAACAGCTATCTAGCAATCTACAAAGCCTCTCCTGTTGATCAGAGCTTTCATTTTGATATGATTAAAATGACAAGTAAACAATGCGCCCCAGAGCGCATTATGCAACAAGAGGGCAGCTTTATGGCTGCACTCTATTCTGCGACAAAATATCATATTGAAGATAGGACACTCACTTTAGAAGATGCGGAAGGCAAGACAGCAGTGGTTTTCATTAAAAAAAGCTAACCGTTTGACAAGCCTTCCATCAGCTCAGTGCTTAAATAACGTTCGCCTGTATCTGGCAATATTGCCACAATCCGTTTTCCTTTATTTTCTGGCCGTGTAGCGAGCTTTCGCGCTGCTACTGCTGCTGCGCCAGAAGAAATGCCGCAGAGTATACCTTCAAGTCGAGCTAGGCTGCGGGCTGCTTCCATTGCCTCGTCATTATCTATTTGCAATACTTCATCAAGGAGTTGCCGGTCAAGCACCGTCGGCACAAACCCCGCTCCAATTCCCTGAATTTTATGTGGCCCTGGCTGACCGCCAGACAGTACAGGTGAGGCTGATGGTTCCAAAGCGACTACAGACAATGCCGGGTTCTGTTCTTTCAAAAAACGACCTGTGCCGGTGATTGTCCCACCAGTGCCTACGCCTGCCACAAGAATATCCACTTTGCCGCCGCACTGCTCCCAGATTTCTGGGCCAGTCGTATGATAGTGCATTGCTGGATTGGCAAGATTAGCAAACTGATTGGGCATCCAAGATGGCTGATGTTTGCAGAGTAGCTCACGAGCACGGGCTATAGCCCCTTTCATTCCCTCAGCACCGGGTGTCAGCTCCAGCTTGGCACCCAGAAAGGTCAGCAGTTTTCGCCGTTCAATACTCATGGTTTCTGGCATGGTCAAGATCAATCTGTAACCACGGGCCGCACAGACAAATGCCAAACCAATCCCGGTATTCCCAGAAGTTGGCTCAATAACCACTGTGTCAGCGGCCAGCAAACCTTCTTGTTCTGCGGTTTCAATCATTGCTGCGGCAATCCGATCTTTAACACTACCAAGCGGATTGGCAGATTCTAATTTAACAACAATTTCCGCTCCACAGCCTTCACTGAAGCGATTCAGGCGCACCAATGGGGTGCCGCCGACACTGGCGGCCAGATTGCTAAATATTTCCATTATCTCCTCCTCTGGGTTTAGTTTCTCCGTCTTTACCAAGATAGATCAGTTCCGGCTGTTTGAGCAGCACCTTTGTGTCTGGGCCAATACTTTTTGTCAACCAGACATTGCCACCCACAATCGAACGTGCCCCAATCACGGTGTTGCCGCCGAGGATGGTGGCATTCGCATAGATAATAGTATCATCCTCAATAGTTGGATGCCGTTTGGCCTTTCGTAGCTCTGGCATCGCATCCTTAGGCAAAGAGAGCGCACCAAGAGTTACGCCTTGATAGATACGTACCCGCCTACCAATGATACAGGTTGCACCAATCACTACACCTGAACCATGGTCAATAAAGAAAGAATCGCCAATTATTGCACTAGGATGAATATCAATGGCGGTGCGGTGATAGGCATACTCACTCATAATGCGGGGCAAGAGCGGTACTTCCAACTCAAAGAGTCGATGGGCGAGCCGATAGACTAGAATCGCGAAAAAGCCTGGATAGCTAAAAATGATCTCATCTGCATTGGCAGCAGCCGGATCACCATCCAAAGCAGCTTTGATGTCAGTCTCTAATGTCTCTCGAATATCTAGGAGTGAACGGACAAAGTCAGCCGCCAGTTGGTTGCTGCGCTCACCACACATAGAGCACGACTGATGGCGGCGGAAACACTCGTGCCGCAGGGCAGAGTTAATCTGATGACTCGCATTCTTATGAAATAAGGTCAGACTGTGGCCAAGATTATATTCCAAGCTGGAAGGCTGAGACAGAGCCGATTCACCAAAGTAACCAGGAAAGAGAATGCGTTGTGCTTGGAGAATCAAATCAATTGTTTCTCGGCGGGAAGGAATCTCCACTGGTTCAATATGGCTCGACCAACGCCGCGAAAGAAAACCATCAGTCATCCGCCTGACTACCGAGGGGATAAAATCAGATTCTGAGACAGAGCCTGCAAGCCGCAGGTCTGAAGCACAGCCACAGTTTTCTTGGGTTGCTAATGGGGGCATGAATTATCCTTGACAGAAATTACGCATTGCGCTGATTTTTCTTCTGTTTCTTTTCTGTATAGCAGGAATTTCTTTGACTGTCAAACAGAGCGGCAAAACTGAGAGCAATCCGATCTCTGAAGCTGGCAGTCATGTCGCAATATCATACCACGATGTGTATTCTGCTTGACAGATCTTATTGCTAAGATATATCCTCAAAACAGACGACGGGTTTCCCTGTCAATTCATAGACCTAAAACAGGAGGTACAATTATGGCAACCATTCAAAATTCCTTGCTTACTATTGAGGAAATCTCCGCAACCTTGGCCCGGGTCACGGTCAGATACACAGTGTTCCAGCATCCACTGGAATACTGGGCCAACACCATCTACACCGAAGACATACGACTGATCGGCGATGATCCGCCTTTTAATCCTGCGGCCTCGTCTGGCACAGATATCACCGTAGCTATCTTTCCACCCTATTCAATACGCAATCCCAACGCACCGATTGCACCGCCGGTGTTTACCTTTGAGCGGCAGCGGATCCTGCTCGTGCCGCTGAACGCCTTGAACGAGGATCCTGGTTTCACTGGAAGCGGTCTGCCGCTGCGGGATGAGGTGTTTGCCCTGATTACACTCACCGCTGTCGCCAACATACCCTGGTTTCCTAATCCGTTCCCTGTACCATTTCCCCAAAGCTCGTTTCCTGGGCCATTTCCACCACCAGTTACCATGCTAGTTACCACTGCCCAGACTAACACCGTCACTGGCAGGTGGTAGATTAATTCGCTTGAGCAAGCGCAAGGAGCAGCCTCCTTGCGCTAAAATTTCAAACGTTCTCTAATCTGTCGGAAAAAGAGTTCCGTTCGCAGGAAAGGCCGCCAGCGCAGTGCCAGCCCAGAACTGTCCCAAAGACGTTTTGGGCCGGCCAGCTTCTTGCTTTGATGCTGGCCGTGAAAGTCATCCAAATGCTGCTGCTGCCGGATTTCTTCAATCTCGCTCGTCTTAGGAAATGCCAGTCTTGTTACTAAAAGGTAGTTCAACCACGATTTTAGCTCCGCAAAGCTATAGCCTAGCAAAGTAGCAGCAGTACTGTACTGTCGTGCTCCGGCGAATATACCTTCCTGTAATGGTCGAAAATACTCACTATGTCTTTGTTCTGCTTGGCCTGCTGCATCATCATCCAGCCGGAAGATTAGCTCATAGCCCCGATTTTGTAGTTTATAGGCTTGCAGGGTTGGATGCGGTGCCCGGCAGATTTCTTCAAACAGATCAAGATTGTAAAGCATGGCTGAGGCAGCCAGATCAAAGCGATCTCGGTCAAAAACAATTCCTTTGACCTCGTTGCTTGGAGTTTCTGGATAAGCAATTCCGCGACTGGCACCAAAAAGCAAACCGTGGCAGCGAGGCGCGTCACTGCGATGCGCAATGGCTCGATGTAGGAAACGCTGGATAGTGCCGAGCCAGCCGATATCAACTAAGGCCACATCAGGATAATCGAAAAAGCCCTGCTCTTCTAAGTAGAGCTGCAAAGCCTGATTAGCAGCCAAAGTTTGCCGCCGCACTTCTACTTGAAAATCTTCCTCTTCTTCCAGCATCTCATTGAAACGGATACGATTTCCTGGGATAAAACCTTCGTGTGCTGGTGAAAGGACGGTTTCCTCAGTCAACGCATGGCGAGCCAGCAAGGGCGCAAAAGGGGCAGCTTGTAAACCAAAAACTCGACAGACATCGCGGAAATCGCGGTTACCCGCAGGCAGAAAGACAATGTCTGCATGTTCTCGATCAAGACCTGCGTAGGCGCAGCTTGTTGGAGCCAAAGCCATCCGGCTGACATAAAGATAGGAAACCTTGGGAATTTTCGCACCAGCATAGATGCGCGGTACAACTTCCTTCCAAATTTGCTCAAAGAGCCAGCCTTCACGAGAAAAGAAAAAAAGTCGTTTGATATTAGAACGTAAGCAGTATTCGGCCACGCCCTGGATAAAACCAGCAAAGAGCGGCGCAAAGACGTTGAAGCCTTTGACATAGAGCGGATCTTGGGGCAGATTTTCCGCCTCTAAGGGCAGCATGATCTGTTGCAAGGCCCGCCCCCGGTAAAAGTGTTGGCCAAGCGAATAATTGCAGTAGCGTTTCAGTAGTGATTTCCGTAATTTTTCTCTACCGTCACGTAGCACTAACGCCTTAATACCATGCTCCATTGGCCGCAGGCCGTCAGAAATAGGATTATCGCCAATATGCAGCCAATGCTCATAATTCAAGCCAAAGCGTTCCTTGAGCAACGGAAAGGCATGGCCAGAGGCTTTTGCCAGAAAGCTGTCTGCTGAGGAGATAACCGCATCAACTTGATCTAAGAATCCAGCATGTTCTACCAATCGCTCCAAGTGGCTGGCTGGTAGATAAATATCAGAGACAATCAGAATCCGCTTCCCCTGCTTTTTCAGCTCGCGCAGCCAATCAACTAACCCCGCACGAGGCACAAGAACCGCGTTTTCTAAACTAAGTTCATAGTCGGTAATTTCCTGTAACAGTATTTCGTGATCGGCAGCATCATTAAAAATTTCTTTGACCACCCGGCCCATATAGTCAGGATAACGAGCTTCAAAGTCAGGAAAATGCTGGCCGGTTTCCTGTCGCTGTTCTTTTTCAAAGTTGTTGCGTAGTTTGAGAATATAAGGCCAGCTTTTACAGATACCCAAGCTGGCGGCTCGATTGCTGATATAGCGGGTCACCGCAGGCTTGATCATGTCAGGATCATGAATGCGGCGAATGAGTAGGGTGTCGAAAAGGTCGAAAGAAATCGTGTCCACGCTGGCAACAAGCTGTTGGCCAGCGCGCACTAATTTATTGATAGAGTAAAATTGGCTGATTTTCATCTATGATTAGTTTAATTCAGCAAAGCGCGGCAGGAGAAATCCGGCCAGCATATAAAGAAGAAAGGCCGCAAAAATAGTCACCGTGAAACCTACATAAATAGCAGCAACCACACTCAGGACACTGCCAAGCACGGTGCAGAGGCCATTTACGGCCCAAGCCCAGCCCACTGCGCCTCGGCCCTTATTGCGAGACCCAGCAATACCAAGGGCAAAGGGCATTCCCATAAAAATACCAAGGGGAAAAATCAGGACTACGGTAGCAAGGATGCGAATTGCGGTTGGCCATTGAAGGAAAAAATTTAGAAGCGGCTCTTTGAGCAGTATCAGTAAAATACCACAGAGCGGGATACCCACAAAAGGCAGTAAACGGGCTAGGCGTTTTTGGGATAAAGCAAAAGTGTCACAGAGCCAGCTACCCACGCCTGCGGCCAGCAAAAAGGCAAAGACCACGCCTGCATAGGTGTAGAGCGGATATCCAACCAGCTTCTGAAAGAATTGAATAAAGATCAGTTCAATGGTGATAAACCCCGCACCAAGGCAGGAAAAATAAGCGATAAAGGCAGGCTTGCCATCCCATTTGGCACGGCCTGTTGCAGAAAAAAGCAATGGCCCAAAAAGACAAACCATAGCCAAGACCAAGGCGGCTCCAGCAGTGACAATCAGATGAATAACATCCATTGGCACACCTTGCTTGATCGAGTCATTCAGTAAAATTTTGACTGCTCGATCTACATAGGGATTTTTGCTAGAAACTGGCCCCAAATGCTTACGCAGATGGTTGAAAAAAGGTCGGTCATCTGTTGGCACTTCGATACGATAGGGGATTTTTGCCTCCAATTCTGGTGACAGGTGACCTGTAAAAAAGTCGGGGGCAATTCCATCCATCTCCGGCTTAAGCGGATTATGAATCAGTTTAAATTTACTGTGCATCAGTGAATCAACTCGGTCAAATTCCTCCTGCGTCCAAGGCGACATCTTGATCAGCAGGGTGGGTAGGTTTGCCCAAGCAGCAGAGTAGTAAATGAGCACATGCCGAGTAAAATCCTTCCGACCCAGTTCTTGCCACGCTCTGGCCGCAGTAAGCAACATTTTGGGATAGACATGATGGTTAATATGCAGCACTCCATTTGCAGTCAAATGGCCAAAATACTCCTTATAAGCCTCTACTGTTTGAAGATAGTTAGGTGACACTGCGCCTGAACCAGAGGCAATACTAGCTGAGGTATGATTGGACATCATCTGAATGATGTCATAGGATTTATGGCTGGCTCGGAGAAAACTACGGCCCTCGCCCTGCACGGCGTTTACTTTGGGGTTGGTGTATGGCTCAATTGCGTATTTTTCCTTACCAAGTCGAATTACTGAACCTACTAGCTCAACTGCATCTACTTCGCTGGCTCCAAAGGCGACGGCAGCCTTCGTTTCTTGTCCACCTGCTGCGCCGATGATCAGTACCTTGGCTCCAGTGCCTTCTTTCAGCCAATCCGAGGCAAAAACAAAGCGGCCCCAGAAATGGCGGTTGCTATGTTGTGGCAGATCTTGGCGGAGCTTCTGG
Source organism: Candidatus Electronema sp. (assembly GCA_026645415.1). Taxonomy (GTDB): domain Bacteria; phylum Desulfobacterota; class Desulfobulbia; order Desulfobulbales; family Desulfobulbaceae; genus Electronema. Next base: position 28,409 of record JAPEVH010000053.1, on the reverse strand, counting down.
TAGTCACCGTCAAAGTCATAAAAATAGCTGGTTTGAGTGCCGCCGTCATAGGCAATCCAAGTGAACAGGTCACTGTAACGGATCAGGTCGATGCGGGAGATGCGGTCCCAGACAGTCAGTAGGGGTGCTTGTTTAGTCAGGGAGATGATGCCCCGTTTGTCCATGTGAAAAGGAATTTCCAAATAGTCCCTGTGCCCTTTGCCAATAAAAGGCCACGCTGTGGTAAATACAGCAAGCAAGAGGAGTGGGACTTTGAATCGTTGTTCGTTAAGCAAAAGTACAGCACCGACTAAGGTTAGTCCGGCCACTGCGAAAAGTAAGCCCGGCCCGCCAAAAGCGGGAATCAGCAGCGGCACCAAAATACAGCCCAGTGAGGCTCCTGCTAAGTCCCAAGCGTAGAGCCTGCCAAAGCGTTCGGCATATTCGGTGAAAATGAGGGAGAGAATCAAGCCACTGAGAAAGAAGGGCACCAATAGGCCGCTAAAAGCGGTGAAAACCCGCAGAGCCAATATGCTGATACTTTTAAAACTAATAAAGTCTACTTTGAACACACTGAGCAAGACAAATACGCCAACATAACTTGCGGCCAGAGCTAAGGTGAGCAGTAAGGCCAACGACTGCCGCCAAACGAATCGCTCGGCGAGTACAGAAGTCACAACCCCGGCAATGCCAAAGCCGAGTAAAGCTAAGGTGATGACCATGTAGGAAAAGTGCGGATACCAGAGAATATCCAGTATTCGAATCAGACTCAATTCATAAAACAGGGTTGATAGAGCGATGAGAGCAACGTATCCGCCTATTGAGCCAAAGAATTTAGCTTTGGGCTGGTCTAAATTGGTCATGATGAGGTATGAATACTTAAATAAAGACAATCACAATGATAGTGAAAGCAATGGCTACAGCAATCGGCACATTCAGCCAAGCAGGCGGCAGCCAAACAATGAGCTTCAAGGCAGTCGTTCCTGCCTTGGGAGGGAGCATGTGTTCGTGAAATGGGTAACCAGCCGTATCCAAATAAAACCAAATAGTCCCAACCAGCAGATAACCGTTGCAGGCTCCAATGATACAACCCAGCAGATAATCTTGGAGCTTACTGGAGTTTTTCGGCTGGACATTATCTGGGATATGGTAGCCAGCAAAGGCAAAGATTACCACCAGTACCAGCCAAAGATAGAATGGTGTTACTGTATTAGGGCCGTTGCTGGAAGCCCACGGTAGGTACTGCGCTATAAGTTGGATAATGAATAGCACCAGAATCATGCTGAATGTTACTCGCAGCTCTTTGGCCCAGCCGCGCATTGCGCCAATCAGGGCAAACAAAGTAACAAATATCCAGAAAACAAGACTGAGAGACAGCATGGCTTCCTCTTTACGCAATAAGTAACTACCGCCGACTGCGGTGCCTTCTGATTTTAGCCTCGGAGGAGTTTGGGTTTAAAAAGATGCTCTTCCATGTGCTGTATTTCATCAATGCCAGAGATGACAATTTCTGGGTCTGTGACTAGGCGTTCTGTTGGGATTCTTTCTTGGTAATCGATATTGGCCAAGATATGCTTCATACAGTTAATCCGCGCCTTTTTTTTATTGTCTGAGCGGATAATAGTCCACGGAGTGAGGCTACGGTTAGACTCATTAAGCATCTGAAATTTTTTAACACTGTACTGATCCCAGTAAGTCTGGGCAAGATTATCTACTGGTGAAAGTTTGTACTGCTTGAGCGGATCGTTTCTTCGTCCTTCAAAGCGGCGAGCCTGCTCATCTCTGGAGACGGAAAAGTAAAATTTAAACAGAATAATACCGTCCTTAACCAGCATTTGCTCAAACAGCGGTACATCCTTGAGAAAACGTTTATGCTGCTCATCGGTGCAAAAATTCATGACCGGCTCAACCATAGCCCGGTTGTACCAAGAACGGTCAAACAGGACGAGTTCTCCACCTGCTGGAAGATTGGCAACATAGCGTTGGAAATACCACTGCGTCACCTCAGTGTCGCTGGGTTTTGTGAGAGCGACAACGCGCGCGTTACGTGGATTAAGAAACTCAGTAATACGCTTAATTGTACCACCTTTGCCTGCTGCATCTCGACCTTCAAAAAGAATAAGCACGCGAAGTCCTGCTTCTTTAATGTGCATTTGGAGCTTCATCAGCTCGATCTGCAAGGCTTTTAGCTCAATCTCATATTCGAGTGTGGTTTCACTAACCCAGATTGCCCTCCGTCCTTTTTTTTCTTTTTTATCTATATATTTTAAAGCACTACCTTCGATGAGGCGGATTTTCTCCTCTTGCTCTTCAATGCTTGGCTCTTCTTTTTTCTTGTCATCTTCATCACTCACCTTTTGTATTGCTTCATCCGAAGTTTCCTGCGGAATTTTAATTTCTTCGTCCTTGGCCTTTTGCTCATCTTTTTTCTTGTCATTCGCCATAATATTTTACTCCTTATGATTTATTTGCGGAATTGTAGCACAAGTACTGCTGGATGGAAACAATTCCTTGCGGCTTAGTTGAGCTTGCGGCCTTGCCGAAACATGTCGATATAAATCTTTGGCAAATCTTCCTGCCTTAGCCTTGTAATAATTTCTTCAACATCATAGGCGCAGCGATAAAATCTAGCCTGAATCTTCTTTTTACTAAGCTCTAAGATAAGATAGGATGCAGCCGGGTTACTATCAAACATTCTCCCAACAGCACCAGGGTTAAAAAAATGAACGCCGTCAACAATTTTATGTAACGGTTCATGGGTATGGCCAGTGAGGATAATATCTGCTTCTGCGTGATGAGCTAGTTCCCGAAAGCGTTCTTCTGGTGTAGAAGAAAAGAGAAATTCTGTATGTTTTTCTGGGCTGCCATGAAAAAAAACAATTTGACGGCCTACAAACGCTACTCTTCCTTTCTTTTTTAAGGCCAGCAGCATTTGTTGATTTTGACAGCTCAAGGTCTCTGCCGTATGCGTGTACATGATGCGTTTTTCTGCTCGACTTGGTTTTTTGAAATTTTTTCCCTGAAGCAGTTTGACTACTTTACTATCTGTGTTACCAAGTATCGACAGAGCCTGCTGATCTCGCAGCCAATCCAGCACTTGATTAGCAAAAGGGGCATAAACAGTGGAGTCCCCACAGTTGACAATAAGATCGCCGTGATCAAGATTGGCCTCTGCTGCTATGGCCTGTAGAGCAGGCCAGTTGCCGTGAATGTCGCTGAGGACAAGAATTCTGTTCATAATTTTGCGGTCAAGACAGTTATTAACAGGTTGTACAGAAGCCTATCTCTATGCTAATATAGCACAGAGATAGTTAGCGGTCATGCCGCAACCGGGAAAAATAAATCAAAGCGGACAGTAAATGCAGGTTAAAGGATTTTCAGCCGCCGCAGTGAAGGCAGGCATTAAGTATCAGAACCGACTTGATTTGGGGCTGATTTATTCTGAGACTCCAGCCATTGCCGCTGGAGTTTTTACCACAAGTGTAGTCAAGGCTGCACCAGTTTTGCTTGATATGGAACGGCTGCGCTCTGGTCAGGCACAGGCTATTGTTGTCAACAGCGGCAATGCCAATGCCTGCACTGGCGAAAACGGGATGAACATGGCCCGCGCTGTGGGCAAGCTGGTTGCTGAATCCTTGCACATTAACGAAGAGTTGGTGCAAGTGGCTTCCACAGGTGTGATCGGCGCACAGTTAGACATTACGCCTTTTGCGCAAGCCATGCCTAGTTTAGCTGCCGCGCTGTCGCCAGAAGGTTTTGCTGATTTGGCTCGGGCAATTATGACCACAGATACCGTACCTAAAACGGCATCTGCAAAAATCACCATTGACGGCAAAAAAGTCAATTTATGGGCCTGTGCTAAAGGCGCAGGCATGATCATGCCAAACATGGCTACCATGCTCTGTTTTGCGGTAACTGATGCCAACATTACTCAGTCAGCCCTGCAAGCCATCGTCAGTAGCGGAACCGAATTATCTTTCAATCGTATCACTATAGACGGTGATACCTCGACCAATGATACCGTGCTTTGTTTGGCTAATGGCGCAGCAGAAAACACCTTAATTGATGAAAGTTGTCCAGAAGCCTTGGCTGTTTTTCAAAAAGCACTACATAGCATGTTTAAAGACCTTGCCAAACAGATTGTGCGTGATGGTGAGGGAGCAACTAAGCTGGTGGCGATCCGGGTGGAAGAAGCGGCAACTGAGACAGAGGCTGTTGCTGCTGCCCGCACTATTGCCAATTCTCCTTTAGTAAAAACTGCTTTTTTTGGCGAAGATGCCAACTGGGGCCGGATTATTGCCGCTTTGGGTCGCTCAGGAGCAACATTTCAACCAGAGCACGTTGCTATTGCCTTTGATGATGCGCTGCTGGTTGAACATGGTTTTGGCTTAGGTAAAGCAGCAGAGGATGCTGCTTCGCTGGTACTGAAACAGAAAGAGTTCGTAGTCATAGTGCGGCTTGGTGCAGGTTCAGAGCAGGGCGAAGTGTTGACCTGTGACTTTAGCTATGATTATGTCAAAATTAACGCTGATTACCGCTCGTAAACGACTATGAGTGACGCGCCTGTCCAAATAGGCAGAGCATTGCATGGTGTTTCTTTGCCTGCTTTTCTCCAATTACTGGAGCATGAGCGGAGTAATTGCACCTTACTGGTCACAACCGAGGGCAGGAACGGTAGATTCTTTTTTCACGACGGCTATCTCATTGATGCAGATTGGAATGGCAAAGCAGGATTAGAGGCTGCTCATGCTCTTCTTGCTTTGCAAAAGCCCGATTTTACGGTCAGGGCCTCAGAAGATCGTATGGCTAGGATCAAGCAACCCTTAGCTCGAATCTTACTCCAAGCTACAGCTAAAACTGGACAGGAGAGTCCTTCAACAGAAGTCTCCTTGCCTGGCGAAGATACCTTTTCTGAAGAGGTAAAAAACAGCCCACAGCTTCTACATCTCCTTACGGAACTCCTTGCAATTCCAAAAATAAAGCATTACTGCCTGCTAAACAGAAAGGGAAAGTTAGCTGCCTGTTCCACAAAAAAAAATCAGTTTTGCAATTTTGTCTCTTATGCAATCATGTGCAGTCTCCAGATGCGCAAGGGTCTTGGTAATGATGTCAGAGGTCCACATTGTATTCAGATACTCCTCAGCAGCGGTGACGCATTGCTGATTCAACCTGGCGCAGGCATAATCATCGGTTTACTGGCAGAGGGAAATGCTTCACTGCCAGAGCTGTCCACAAAGATACGCACTGTGCTGGCTCACTGAGACGATGTGGAACTTAGTCCAAGAAATTTTTACAATGCCTGGTGTTGCTGGTGCTTGCGTGTTTGATAAAAAGGGAGGCCAACTTTGCGGCAAAGGACACGAAAAGCTCTCTGTTGGATTATTGGACACCTTAGGATTGCACACAGCCCGCCTTTTTCAGATGGGCAAAATGAGTGGCTTGGGCATTAATATGGCCCAGTTTGTTTTTGATCGTTATGCTGTGTTAGCGCAGTCTACTTCTTCTGGTGATTTTTTTTTGGTGCTCTGTGCAGCTCATGCGGATTGTCCCCAGATTGCTCAAACTATCAGCACCAGAATAGCGGCCTCCTTGCCAGTCGAATTAGAACCTGTTGCTGAAGCCTCAGAAGAAAGCAGTGTCCAAGCCCCAGAGCCAGAGGTCTGCCCAGCGCATCTTCAAGTTATGCTGGATAAAATTGAGCAAGCTTTGGCTGGTGCCATTGGGCCAGTTGCTGGAATGGTGATGCACGATTATATTGATCTTTGGCAGCAGAGTGGACCGGCAGTTCCTGCACGGCTCGTTGAGCTAACCAATATGTTGGTTGATGAGATTGGCGAGCCAGAAGCTGCCCAAGATTTTGTCGCTCAAATTGAGCAAATCATCTGAATAGCTGTGAACCCTTTGTGATTATAACCGTTTCGACGGTTTTCTTATGCGTCTTTCTGTCCTGCTGATTACGGCATTGCTGCTTCCGACCCTCTCCTGTTCTGCTGCCTGCCTGTCTGGTGACTGCCGCAATGGGACTGGTAAGCTAAAAAGCGAAGATGGACGGGAATATGAGGGTGAATTTAGAGATGGTTTTCTCTGGGGAAAAGGCACCTTAACCACTGCCGATGGTCTACGCTATACTGGACAGTTTGTTAAAGGCCGTTTTCAGGGGTTAGGTTCCTTGCGCAGTCCAGACGGCAGAATCTACCAAGGGCACTTTGAACGTGGGGTAATCAACGGCCAAGGTAAGCTAACTGAGCCTGATGGCCGTATCTACCAAGGTGATTTTCTCATAGGCCGTTTTCATGGGAGAGGAGAACTGGCATGGCCAAATGGAAAAAAATATAGAGGTAATTTTCGTGAAGGGCTGCCGCAAGGTTCAGGCAAAATGATTCTCCCAGATGGCAGTTCTTACGAAGGTAATTTCGAGGAAGGGCAGCCTGTTGGCGAAGTTCTCCGTCGCTATCCAGACGGTTCTCTCTACAGAGGCAATCTTGTTGCTGGCCTTCGCGAGGGTAGAGGGCTTCTTAAACTGACAGATGGTACGAGCTATATTGGTTTTTTTCATAAAGACCAATATGAAGGTGAAGGCAGGTTAAGTGCTGCTGATGGCCAGCTACTCTATGAAGGCAAGTTTCATGCTGGCAAACCAGTGAAGCAAGCAGTTCGACCGAGTCCCTCAGTGCCTAAACTTGCTGCTGCGCCTACAAATAGTATTAAAATTGCTCCATTGACCGCAGTTGATGGAGCACCGCTCGGTGCAGCAGAGTCACTGGGTGACGAGATACTTCCTTCTAAGCCGAAAAAAAACGAACCGCCTCCTAATACAACCGGACAAAAACTCTTTTTTGCCCAAAACGAACTTCTTTATCTACGAGAGAACGATAGACCTAGGCTGTTTACTGGTACTGCCGATGTTGAACTTCCAGATGGCTCTTTCTATCAAGGAGAGGTGAAGGAGGGACGTTTGGAAGGTTGGGGGACGTTACAGTTACCAAATCATGAAGTCTATGAGGGTGACTTTAAAAATGGTAAATTTGATGGGCAAGGAACCTATGTTTTTACTGATGGCAGGCAGTATACTGGTACCTTCCGCAATGGAGAACGAGCAGGGCATGGACTGCTAACCTACCCAGATAGTTCTTCCTATGAGGGAAATTTTGCCAAAGGTGTTTATGAAGGGAAAGGAACCTATATTTTCCCAGACGGTAGCAAATATGTCGGCGAGCTATCAGGCGGCTATTTTTCTGGCCAAGGCACCTTAATTTATAAAAATGGGAAAAAATATACAGGTTCTTTTCAGCATGATCTGCCTAATGGTCAAGGCACCTTGACGATGCCAGATGGCAGTATTTATAAAGGGATGTTTAAGGCTGGCAAACGGAGTGGCCAAGGCACCATCACGCACCCTACTGGGCGGGTTGTCAAAGGAATATTTAAGAACGACGAATTGATCAAACAATAGGAACAGAGCATCGTGCAATGGCAATATAAAACCCTTCTTATCGAATTTCAGAAGGATGGGCTGCTGGGTGATAAATATATTGATGAAGAAAAAACAGAGGCAGCTCTTAATGCAGAAGGTCGTCTTGGCTGGGAGCTGGCAAGTACGACCTTAGTGCCTGAAGGCATGATGCTCTTCTGCAAAAAGGAATTAGTACCCGGTCAAGAGCCAGAAAGCGTTGTAGAAAAAGATACGGAAGTGGAACAAGAAGAACTGCCAAATGACAGCAACGGTCTCGGCAGTATTAAGATCTTCTAACTTTCTAATAATGCGGTGAACCTCTATATCCTCAAGCGCATCCTTTTGATGATCCCAACGCTTTTTGGAATCATGCTCATTACTTTTGCTGTCACCCAATTTGTTCCTGGTGGGCCAGTAGAAAAGATGATTTCACAATTGGAGCACCACAATGGCGAGGCAAGTAGCGGGGGCAGTGGTGTCTATCAAGGGAAGCAGGGCTTGGATCAAGAACGCATCGAGCAGCTCAAGAAGTTGTACGGTTTTGACAAACCACCTGTACAACGTTTTTTTACGATGATGGCTTCCTATCTTGTCTTTGATTTTGGTGAATCCTATTATCATCAGCAAGGCGTGGCAGCGCTGGTCATTTCCAAGCTACCCGTTTCCATGTCGCTTGGTCTCTGGTCCTTTCTTATCGTCTATTCAGTTTGTATTCCGCTTGGAATCCGCAAGGCAGTGCAAGACGGCTCACATTTTGACGTATTGACCAGTTCCGTTATTTTGGTTGGCTATGCTATTCCTGGCTTTGTTCTTGGGTTAGCTCTGATCGTCCTCTTTGGCGGTGGGAGCTTTTGGAATATTTTCCCTTTGCGGGGCTTAGTTTCTGACAACTGGCATGAACTCAGTCTCATCAGCAAAGTGCTGGATTATCTCTGGCACATGGTCTTGCCTATTATTGCCTCTACTGTGGGTAGTTTGGCGGTAATGACGTTACTGACCAAAAATTCTTTTCTCGAAGAAATCCGCAAGCAATATGTGCTAACTGCGCGCGCCAAGGGACTATCTGAAGGACAAGTGTTATACGGGCATGTTTTTCGCAATGCGATTATTCCTATCATCACTGGTTTTCCTGGGTCTTTTATTACGGCCTTTTTCACCGGTAGCTTGCTGATTGAAACCATTTTTTCATTAGATGGCATGGGGTTGCTGGCCTACGAATCAGTGTTGAACCGCGACTATCCAGTCGTGCTTGGTACTCTTTATTTTTTTACTATCCTTGGCCTCATTTCCCGGCTTCTTTCTGACCTCAGTTATGTTTGGGCCGATCCGAGAATTAGCTTTGAGAGCTTGGAGCAACGTGGATGAAGGGAATTCAGTTGATTATTGGCCTGCTCTTCGTTTTGCTAATGCCTGCTCTAGGAAAAACTGAAGGAACAAAGCTGCCTTCTAAAGAAGAATTACTGCGTCTCCTCTCAACAGAAACAAGCACAGATGCGCTCTGGTTACATGCTTTGCCTGTGGTAAGTTTTCAAGATTTTGCGCCGAAAAAAGGAGAGAGCATCGGTACTGTTCAATATGTACAAGGCAAGGTACTGATCATCCCGCATGGCGGCTATGATGCGTATCATCTCCAAAAAAGCCTACCTGTGCCAATTTTTAACGGTGACACCATTGTCACAGGAAAACAAAGTCGTATCACGCTCCTGATGAAAGATCAAAGCACATTGACGTTGACCGCACAGTCGAAAATGGTTATTGATCGTTCGGTATATAATCCAGAGAGCAAGCAACGGGATACTACCCTGCACTTGTTGCTGGGACGTTTGCGAGCTGTAGTCGCTAAAATCACAGGAGAAAATTCTTATCGTGTTCAAACGCCTACAGCGACTGCCGGAGTGCGGGGAACAGATTTTGCTTTAGTGGTTGTACCGTCACAAACAGCGTTGGTCACAGGCGATGGTGATTCGACTGTGAAGCTGAGTAATAGAAAAGGAGATTCTGTGATAGTTGGTCCTTTGTCTATCGCTAGTAGCACCACACACTCTTTGTTTTATAAACCTGAGCGTATTGGTCACAAGGCTGTGCAAATTTTACACAAGATCGCTCCAGAGCTTGATTCTACCGCAGAGAAAAATGAAAACTGCTGGTGGTTCTGGTAAAAAGGATGTTTTACAAAAAGCAAGAGTCTAAGAAAGATCGCCAAACGTTGAAAAGACAGTCATTGTCCAGTCGTCGCTGGCGAAATTTCAAGAAAAATCGGCGTGGCTATTGGAGTTTGCTTCTTTTTAGCATCCTCTTTTTTCTATCTTTATTTGCAGAAGTATTAAGTAACGATAAACCATTTCTGATCAAATACGAAGGTGCTTGGTATTTTCCGTTACTAAAAAGTTATCCTGAGACTACTTTTGGCGGCGACTTTGAAACTGAAGCTGACTACCGTGATCCATATATTCTTGATAAACTCACTGCACCTGGCAATAAGGTCTTTTTTCCTCTGAACCCGTATAGCAGCAATTTTATTGATCTTGATCTTGGCGAGGCTGTTCCAGCGGCACCTTCAAAAACCCATCTTTTAGGCACTGACGACCGAGGTCGAGACGTATTTGCTCGTCTGATTTATGGATTTCGTCTCTCAGTCTTGTTTGGTTTTGCGCTCACTCTAACTGGTACTCTGACTGGTATTGTTGCTGGGGCAATTCAGGGCTATTTTGGTGGGACTACGGATTTAATTTTTCAGCGTTTTATAGAGATTTGGAGTGCGATGCCGGAACTCTACCTCCTGATCATCTTTGCTTCGATCTTCAAACCGAGCGCGCTACTCTTGCTGATTTTACTTTCGCTCTTTGGCTGGATAGGGCTTTCTGATTATGTGCGGGCAGAGTTCCTCAAAGGCCGTAACCTAGATTATGTCAAAGCTGCTAAGGCACTTGGAGTTGGCAACTTTACGATCATGCAGCGACATTTGCTGCCCAATGCGATGACTCCAGTAATTACTTTTTTGCCTTTTAGAATGTCCGGGGCTATACTCGCCCTGACCAGTCTGGACTTTCTTGGTCTTGGTGTACCGCCCTCTACACCGAGCCTTGGTGAACTCCTCAAGCAAGGAAAGGCCAATATTGAAGCATGGTGGCTTTCGCTGTCCACCTTCATCGTCTTGGTCGGCACTTTGATTCTCTTGATTTTTATTGGCGAAGCTTTACGGGAAGCGTTTGATCCCCGCAAACAATGAACTCAATCCTCTTTAGCCGGGAGCAATGATGACATCTTATCAGCCTGAAAAACGGCGGTATCATCGCATCATCTTTAAAGACCCTCAGAAAATTGCCGCTCTGATCTCGCCAGTTGATCAACAAGAGCCTGAAGATGCCGCTTCCGCTTCCATTTTAAATATGAGTGAGGGTGGTATTCAGATGTCAGTGGAAAAGGCATCTGCCTCTGGATTGTGGCGGGGACGTAATATTCTCCTGCATGGCATCAGCGGCGTGCCTGATTTGGCTGGACTTAGCGAGGTACCGATGCAGATTGTCTGGGCCTTAGAAAATGAATTTCTTGACCATGTCTTGCTTGGCACCTCTTTTCGACAACTCTCTGAAGAACAACGGCAGAATCTACGCACTTTTATGAATGCCAGTCTTGTCCAAGATAGATCTGAGTGAGGTTGAATGGCTGTATATTCAGCATCACTCACTTAACTAACTTCTTATTCTTGCAAAGAAGAGGTCTAATTATTCGTCTCTGATGGTGCTACAGTCTGCTGAGACGATTCTTCCTCTATAGGAGCTGGCGGTGTAACAACAGCTTCATCAGCAGGTTCTGGGACAATGATTGGTGTCGTAGAAAGAACCGATGGCGGCTGTTCCTGCTTCATTAAATATGCAAAAGGATTCCACCCAGTGTAGAGACTAAATGCAGTAAGAATAAGCACAAGCAAGAGAAGTAAGCCCCCGGCCAAAGTTGCTGAGGAGACATAGGAAGGTTCAGAAAGTTTTTTAGCAGACATGCTGCATTGCTCTCGTCCTGATAAGCCCTGCCTTTTCTTCGTTTGCTGTCTTAGATGCCGTTCAGTAAGAAATCTTTTTGCAGCATCTGCTCCATTAATGCCCAGAAGATTTCCGTAAATGGCAATTTGGCCGCGTATGAAAGTATCAGCAGGCAAATCCTCATAAGCCTCATGTTCAATAGAGACTAAGTTCGAGGTAGAGATATTTGTTTCGCGGGTAATGTCTTGAAGACTCAACCCTTTTTCCTTGCGGAGTTGCCGGAGAAGCTGACTAACGCTGTTGTTTTCTTGCGTCTCGCTAGCAGTATATTCTGTTTGTTCCGAGCTGTTATTTTCCTGTATGCTCATCTGTTTCGCTAAAGTTATTGTTTTTCTGCGATCTGATTCTATCATAAAATCTTAATATACGCCTGCTGCCGGATTTCCTCAATCCAAGTTTTATATCGTGCTTCCATTTCTTGCTTTAGCAGGAGATCATGGATTTCGTCACGAACAGACTCGTAAGGAGGTTTTTCTGCTTTTTTCTCAGAAGAAAGCAGTTTGAAAATCATAAAATGATCACCTGTATCAATGACCGGACTAATGTCACCGGGCTGGAGCGAAGTTACTGCTGTCCGAGTGGCAGGTGCTAATTCATCTTCCTGAAATACGCCTATATCGCCACCATCACTAGCCGAAGGCAGTTCAGAATGCTGCTGCGCCAACTTTCTGAAGTCTGCTCCAGCCATAGCTTGCTGTCGTAGAGCCTCAGCCTTTTCCGCTGCCGCTTTTCTACTACTATCCTGTACAGAAATTCCTATTTGGAGAAGATGATACCCAGCCCCTTTGACAGGATAACTGTTCTCATAGTATTCCTTTAATTTTTCTTCTGGAATAACTACCTTGGAACGTACGGCATAACCAATCAGCCGTGAGCCGAGAATCTGCTCTTTTAGGTTTTCCCGATACTGCTGCTCGGTTAAACCCATTTTTTTCAGCTCAACTTGAAAGCCTTCCTCACTCAGGCCGCCACGCTCCATGATATCTTTTTGAGCAGCATCAATCTCTGCTGGACTTACAGAGATTTTCATCTCCTCAGCCTGCTGAAGCAGCAAGTGCTTGTTGATTAATTTATCAAGCACTGCTTCTCTTGCCTGTCGTAAGGCTTCTTCCTGCTGTCCGGGTGGAGCTTCGGCCTTAATCTGCGTAAAAATGGTATGGCCTGCCTCCTCCACCTCAGAAACCGTGATGACATCTTGGTTGACCACTGCGGCACCGGAGTCAACGACCTTGGCTCCGGCCCATGAAGTTAGCAAGAAGAAAAAAAGTGCTGTCAGGCTGACGCATCGTTTCATCATGGTTCAATGTGCTCGCAGGATTTTTTGGGAGAGAAAAATTACGACCTTAGTTCGTCGCCTCCGCCTCCTCTAAGGCTGCCTTCCGGCTCAGACGAATACGACCTCGGCTATCGACTTCTAGCACCTTGACCTTCACTCGCTCTCCCTCTTTAAGAACATCCTCTACCTTGCTGACTCGAGTTGCTGCCAGCTCAGAGATATGCACCATACCGTCTGTGCCAGGTAAAATTTCAACAAAGGCACCGAAATCCTTAATGGTCTTTACAGTTCCATTGTAAATCCTGCCAACTTCTGGGATAGCGGTTAGCCCTTCAATATGCGCCATCAAGGCTTCCGCAGACTCATTGCTCTTGGCAAAAATCTTAATTGTGCCATCGTCTTCAACATCGATCTTGGCATCAAATTCAGCTGTCATCTCTCGGATAATTTTACCGCCAGGACCAATGATATCGCGAATTTTGTCTGAGTTGATCTTCATGCTGACAAACTTAGGGGCATGATCAGCAATCTCTTTGCGCGGAATGCCAATAGCCTCATTCATCTTCTCCAAAATATGAAGTCGGCCATCTTTTGCCTGCGCCAGAGCCAAGCCCATGATCTGACGATCAACACCATTGATCTTGATGTCCATCTGGAGCGAGGAAATACCATTGGCTGTACCGACTACCTTGAAATCCATATCGCCAAGATGATCTTCATCGCCAAGAATATCGGTAAGTACAACGACCTTATCGCCTTCTTTGATTAACCCCATCGCTACCCCAGAAACTGGCCCTTTGATTGGCACACCTGCGTCCATCAGTGCTAAACTGCCCCCACAAACCGTAGCCATTGATGAGGAGCCATTCGATTCTAGGACTTCAGAAGTCAACCGCATGGTATACGGGAAATTTGCTGGCTCAGGAAGTACAGCCTCAACACCTCGGCGGGCCAAAGTGCCATGACCAATGTCCCGGCGGCTTGGTCCACGCAAGGCACGTACTTCACCAACGCAGAACGGTTGGAAATTGTAATGGAGCATGAAGCGACGGTAAACATCACCGTTTAGACCTTCAATATGTAACTCATCTCGCTCAGAACCAAGGGTTGCAACCACCAGAGCTTGTGTCTCGCCACGGGTGAATAGGGCTGAACCATGCGCTTTAGGCAGCACGCCAACTTCACATTCTATTGGTCGTACCTGATCAACGCTGCGGCCATCAAGACGGATTCCCTGATTAACAATCCGGTCACGCATGATCTTTTTTCGATATGCGTCAAGTAGCTCTATGACCTCGTCTTTCTTGTGCAGATCCAGATCAATCCCGGCAAGCACTTCGTCTTTAAGTACGTCATAACGATTGCTGCGTTCCATTTTTTCTGCTGTATTAACGACCTGTTCCATACCTGCGGCAGCCAGTTCCTCTACCTTGGCCTGCAATGCTTCATTAACTACAGGCAGTGCAGCAGCACGTTTGGCTTTACCAGCCTCAGCTTGAAGCGTTTTTTGCAGAGCAATCAGTGGCTGAAGATGTTCGTGGGCAAAGAAAATGGCTTCCAGAACCACTTCCTCGCTCTGTTCTTCGCTGCGGCCTTCAACCATGACCACGGCATTTTCTGTGCAAGCCACCACCAAATTCAAGGCTGAACCAGCTAACTTGCTCTTGCTGGGATTAAGTACATACGCTCCGTCAATATAGGCAACTCTGCCTGCTGCAACCGGTCCACTCCACGGAATGTCGGAGAGGGCCAAAGCAGCAGATGCGCCGTTCATAGCCAAAATGTCAGGATCAATCTCCGTCTCTGCGGAAAGAACAGTAGCAATTACTTGTGTCTCTGCCTTCCATGTTTTGGGAAAAAGAGGACGAAGCGGGCGATCTATCAAACGACTGGTGAGAATTTCTTTTTCTGAAGGTCGGCCAATCTCACGGCGGAAATAGTTGCCAGGGATTCGGCCAGCAGCATAAAGTCTTTCCTGATATTCTATCGTTAAGGGCATAAAGCCCATATCTTCTTTTGCATTTTTTTCTGCTACTGCTGTGACCAACACCATGGTTTCGCCACAGGAGATCATTACCGAACCGCTGGCCTGTTTAGCCAGCTTGCCGGTCTCAAAAATCATGTTACGGTCACCAACTACAACTTCAAGTCTTTTATACATGCAAACTCCTTTACGTGCAAATCCCGAACATGTAGTTCAGGTTTTCTTTCTTCGTTATGTTAATCAAAGTATTCATGGAATTATCTCTTATCAAAAGGTGGTTCCATGCTATTATTTTTTTAGTTGAGCAACATTCTGAAACAACTTTGAAAATTTATTAACTTGGGCAAATAAGGTAATCTCAGCAGCTAAAAAATTGTGACAACTATCAATAATATATTTCTGCCATGCAGCGACAACCTGCATGGCAGAAATTTAAGATACTACTTTCTGATACCCAAAGCCTGAATCAGAGTACGATAACGGTTAATATCTTTCTTCTTCAGGTAGTTGAGCAAGCTACGTCGCTGACCAACCAGTTTCAGTAGCCCCCGCCGAGAATGATGATCCTTAGCATGTGTTTGAAAATGCTCTGTCAGATAGGTAATTCGGTCAGATATCAGAGCAATCTGTACCTCTGGTGAACCGGTGTCATTCTCATGGGTAGCAAATTTACCAATAATTTCTACTTTTTTTGCGGTAGTTTGTGCCATTTTGGGTTCCTTCTGCTATAGGCAAAGCCTGTTTTCCCTCAGCCTCGCCAAAGTCTGGATACTCTTGTCTTTCATTTCCTGTCTGAGGAATAAGACAGGAAAGACAAATACTGCTCCACCCACTGTAAAGCAGTTATCTTTTTATGATGTTAGGGCCTGCTCTACGGTCAGCATTTTTTCTTCCAAGGCAGTCAAAGCAGCCTCGCTATCAGAAGAGAAGAGCAAGCTACCAAGAACAGCCTCGTCGACCCTGAAGTCGCCACTGCGAGTCCGTCGCAGAGCCGTTAAATAACCTCCGCAACCTATTTTACATCCGATATCAGCCGCTAAGACCCTAATGTAGGTACCACGGCTACAGGAAACTGTAAAAGAAAGTTGGGCTACATCCGCAGCATACTGCGTTAACTCTAAACTGTAAATCTCTATCAGCTTGGCTTCCTTTTTAATGATGATACCTTGGCGGGCATAATCATATAAGGGCTTGCCTTGATGTTTCGCAGCGGAATAGGCAGGTGGAGCCTGCATCTGCGGGCCGACAAAATTTTGTAATAACGTGGCGAGTTCTTGTTCGGTTAGCTTGGGGACAGGCTTAACCGCTGTCACTTGCCCTTCAGGATCTAAGGTCGTTGTCTCTTGTCCTAACTGAACAACGGCCTGATATGTTTTCTGTCCTGCCATAAACTGATCAATATGGCGGGTCGCAGGTCGCCCAATACAGAGTATGAGCAAACCACTGGCAAAAGGATCTAAGGTGCCTGCATGACCAATTTTTTTGATCCCCAGTAAGTGCCGGAGCCGCTGAACAACAGCAAAAGAAGTCGGTCCGGCCGGTTTATCCACCAGCACCACACCGGCATCAAGTTTTGATAAATTCACTCTTATCCGTTTGAATGTTGCAACGCCTCTTCCAAGACTGGAATCAGCATGGCCTGCATCTGCTCTAAACTGAGATCATGGAGACGGAAACCCGCAGCATTTCGATGCCCACCACCACCAAACTGTGCTGCTACCTTGGCGACATCACAGCAGCCTTTGGCTCGCAAGCTGACAGAAATCTCACTATTTTCTTTTTCTTTGAGCAGCACTGCAACCCGTACTGTCCGTACTGAGCGAGGGAAGTTGATCAGGCCATCACAGTCATCATAAGTGGTGCCAGTTGTCTGAAGCATTTTCAGAGAAACTTGCATCATGGCAACTTGGTCATCACAGAAGGTCTGGAGGGTTGCTAAGACTAACTGGAGAAGCTGAAGGCTGCCAAAGGTGCCTTGAGCATAGATTTGTTGACTGATTTGGGCTGGCTTAACCCCACGTTCGAGCAGACGTGCTGCTACGGCAAAAGTATGACGAGAAGTGGCATCATACTGAAAGGAACCAGTATCTGTAACAATGGCAGTGTAGAGACAACGAGCCGCTGCAAGGGATAAACTTTCAGCTAGTCCCATGTCTGCTACCAGATCATAGACCATTTCTCCGGTCGAAGAACGATGCGGCTCAATCCACTGGAGGTCACCAAAACCGTCGTTACTCTCATGATGATCAATCACTAAAAACGGTTTAATATCCCGCAACGCATCTCCATTTTTGCCTAATCTTCCCATGTCGCCGCAGTCAAGACAAATACCCATAATATCTTGACCGCATTCTTGGGCAAAAGCAGTAACATTGGTGATATCAGTCTCAAGCCGTAGATGATCTGGCGCAAGAAACTGCCCCAGTTCGTTGAGCGGTTCCTCGAAATAACAGAGCACCTGTTTGCCGGCCATAACAAGAACATCCGCCAAACCAAGCATAGCCCCCATTGCATCACCATCAGGCCGAACATGGGTAGCTAACACTATGTTCCCTGCTTTTTCAATCGCCTGTCGTGCTATCTTTCTGTTCACTGTCCCTGTCTTCTCCTACTCGTTCTTTGTTGATGAGGGAGAAGAGCTGCTCCAGTCGTTCCAGCTCTTCACTTTGCCGGTCATAGAAAAAAAGCAGTTCAGGCGTATAGCGCAGATTTAATGTCCGAGCCACGTGAGAGCGAAAAAAACCGCTTGCTCGGCGCAGGGCCTTTAGTGCTTGATCAGCACTGCTACCTGCTGTCACTGCAAACCAAACCTTGGCCTGCTTTAGATCAGGAGTTACAATAACTTTGGATATGGACACCTCCCGAAGCCGAGCATCTCGTGCTTTCTGCCGCAGAAGAACTGACAGCTCCTGAAAAACCGCCTCTGCTACTCGTTCAGGCCGAGAACTTTTAGGTCGCCCTAGTCCGGGTAAGGTGAAATTAAACGTATCCATACCAAATTACTTTACAGCGTAGCTGCAATTTGATCTACCAAGAAGGCTTCTAAGTTGTCGCCTACCTTGATATCATTGTATTTTTCCACACCAATGCCGCATTCATAGCCATTAGCAACATCTTTAACATCATCTTTGAAGCGACGTAAAGAACTGATTCTACCAGTGTAAATGACCACAGAATCGCGCAGCACCCGGATATGAGCATTCCGCTCAATCTTGCCTTCAGTCACTATACAGCCAGCAATAATGCCAATTTTCGGTACAGAGAAGGTCTCGCGTACCTCAGCAGAACCGATCACCCGTTCCCGTAACTCTGGATCGAGCATTCCGGCCATTGCTTTTTCAATGTCCTCAAGGGCATGGTAAATGACATCATAGGTGCGAATGTCCACGCCTTCGCGTTCAGCCAACTCCTTAATTTTAGCAGCAGGCCGGATATTAAAGCCGATAATCACCGCATCTGAGGCAGATGACAAAAGGATATCATTCTCAGTGATCGCGCCTGCACCTTCATGGAGAACTCGCACGCGAACCGCATCAGTAGAT
This sequence comes from Candidatus Electronema sp., assembly GCA_026645415.1. GTDB lineage: Bacteria > Desulfobacterota > Desulfobulbia > Desulfobulbales > Desulfobulbaceae > Electronema. The sequence goes on along the minus strand of JAPEVH010000053.1, from coordinate 10,135 downwards.
AATTTTTCTGCTGCTTGGCCAAAGGCTTGTAGCGTACCCTGTACATCAGCCCGTAAGATAACCCGCAGCTCTTTGACCTTCTGCTCGGCCATCTTCTCAAAAAGATTATCCAGCGAAACCTTGGAGGCGGCACCTAGTTCCGATTCACGGCTCTTGAGCTGGCGGGCATCGGAAACAGCTTTAGCCATCTTTTCGTCCTTAACTACCATGAACTCATCGCCTGCCTGTGGTACACCAGACAATCCTTGCACCTCAACTGGAATCGAGGGACCAGCATCAGTTACTAGCTCGCCCCGGTCGTTCATCAGGCTACGTACCTTACCGCTGAATTGCCCAGCAATAAACCAATCACCTTGACGGAGAGTACCTTCTTGTATCAGTACCGTAGCTACTGGCCCCCTGCCCTTGTGCAGTTGCGCCTCAATCACCGTGCCGCGCGCCTTCCGCTCTGGATCAGCAGACAATTCGAGAATCTCTGCTTGGAGCTGAATACTTTCCAGTAGCTCGGCAATGCCAATGCCTTTTTTGGCTGAGGTTTCACAGAAAATAGTGCTACCACCCCATGCTTCTGAGAGCAAATTAAATTCACCCAGCTCGCGCATTACTCGTGTTGGATCGGCACCATCTTTATCAATTTTATTGATTGCTACTACAATTGGCACCTCGGCCGCTTGGGCGTGAGCAATGGCTTCTTTGGTTTGCTCCATGACACCATCATCTGCCGCCACGACCAAGACAACGATATCCGTGACTTTTGCTCCGCGTGAACGCATTTCAGTAAACGCTGCATGACCTGGTGTATCCACAAAGGTGATGTCGCCAGATGGTGCTTGCACATGATAGGCACCAATATGCTGAGTGATACCGCCAGCCTCGCCCGCAGCCACATCTGTTCTGCGAATTGCGTCCAAGATTGAAGTTTTACCGTGATCAACATGACCCATGACGGTGACCACCGGGAAGCGATGTTTTTTCTCACCGCCCTTTTCTTCTTCCTGAAGCGCCTCAATGCCCAGCTCTTCAGTCATACCTTGCCCAACTTCGTAACCAAAGTCTGCGGCAACCAATGAGGCTGTATCTACATCCAGAGACTGATTAAGGGTAGCCAATACGCCGAGACCCATCAGCTTGGCAATAACTTCACCCGCCTTCACGCCCATTCGTTTGGCAAGCTCGCCAACAGCAATCGTCTCAAAAACAGTGATTCGCCGTTTGATCGCCTTACTTTCTGTGATCTGGGTGGTAGCAATTTTTTTGCGGCGTTTATCTTTCCGACCGCGTCCACGCATAGAGTGCGTCAACTCTTCGCCAGTGCTAGAAAAACTGACCGTCTGCCGCCCTTTGCTGCGTGATCCTTTGCTACCCTTTTTACGGCTATCTTCTGCGGTACTGACGGCAACTACTCGTTTGCCTTTTTTTCGGTTCCTGCTATCTCCAGCACTTGGATTTGCCGCATCCGTAACAGTAGTGTTTGGTAGATTGCGGCCTGCTTGGGGCCGAGGACCAGTTCTGCTTGGTTTTCTGGTCTCCTGCACAGGCGGCGGTGGTGTAACTGGCATCTCAACTTGACCAATAATTCTGGCCAAACCCTTTGCCCGGCGAGGTTCTTGCCGCACAGGTTGCCCACTTGTCGGGCTGGTAGCTCTTGTTTCTCTTTTCAACATTGTTTCAGCAGGAACGTTTTGCTTCCCCTCTGGAGATGGAGATACAGCATCAACGTCTTTTTTAGCAGTGTCGGCCTCTTGTTCTGGATGCTTCTTTTCAGCTTCTCTTTTCAATTTGGCCTGTTCGGCAGCAATTTTGGCTGCCTCTTCCTTTCTCGCAATATTCTCTTTTTGGTCCCTAGATCTGCGCCGGACCACTGCCGCCGCTCTGTCAGGCATCTCAGCACCTCTGTGTTTAATTTCTATTGGCTTATCTGTTAGTTCAGCAGTGGCTTTTCCCAGCACTTTACGGCGAATTTCAGCAGCCATCGCGCTGTCAATAGTTGAACTGGGACTTTTGACTGGGTAGCCCATTGCTGCCAGTTTATCTGCCAGATCTTTACTTTTGAGACCTGCCTCTTTTGCCAGATCGTAAATGCGGATCCTGCTCATCAGTTAATTACTCCTGTAAATCTTTCCTGCCGCCGCTCAGAGGCGAAACGCCCACTTCAAGCCTTTTTTATTCTTTTCCAGGCGTATGCGGCATTGCTCATTTTTGCAGCAGTAAACACCCCGCCCCGGCAGGCCCTCACCGCTGTCCTCTCTCACTGCGCCCCCGAACATTACCAACCGCGTTAGCTCCAAGGCTGGCTTTTTCTGGCCACAACCTCTACAGGTGCGGACAGGAATATGCCCTCTTTTCATTGTGGTGGCAGTCTATACTTCTGCTTCTTCGTCTGTGCCGTTATTTTCTGGCACGGTAAAAAGCTCTTCAGCTCCTTCACTCGCATTGGCAATGTGCAGTTTCAGCAAGGCTGCCTGATCTTCATCCAAGTCGGCAATTCGCATAATATCAGCAAGGGCGGTGGCAGCAAACTGTTCTGCTGAAGTAATGCCTGCCTCCTCAATTTTTCCTGCGGCAGTCTCATCAACACCATTCTCAATCAACAGACTTATCCAAGCAGTTTTTTGGCGATACTCGCGATACTCATGCTTCTGTTCACTTTTAACATCAATCCGCCAGCTAACCAGTTTGGAAGCTAAACGTACATTCTGTCCCTGTCGACCAATAGCCAAGGAAAGTTGATCATCAGGTACCATAACCAGCAAGGAATGCTGATCCTCGTCCACGATCACCGTACTAACCATAGCCGGGGCCAGAGCATTGCAAACATATTTAGCCGGATCAGGACTCCAAGGAACTATATCAATGCGCTCTCCTTGCAACTCTTGCACCACATTTTGTACTCGTGCCCCTTTTACGCCGACACAGGCACCAACTGGATCCACATCTGATTCTGTGGATGTAACTGCAATTTTAGCACGGAAACCTGGCTCACGAGCTGCACCTATAATCTTAACAATACCTTCTGCGATTTCTGGGACTTCCATCTCAAAGAGTTTCACCAGAAAATCGTTACAGGTTCGACTGAGGATAAGTTGCGAGTCACGGCTGTCATGCCGAACTTCTTGCAAATAAGCTAGAATACGATCTCCCTGTTTATAGGAGCGTTTTGGAATCTGGCCATCACGTGGTAAAATCGCATCAGTACGACCTAAGTTAATGATCATTGCACCCCGTTCAAAACGCTGGACAATGCCATTGACCACTGTGCCTTCCCGGTCACGAAACATGTCAAAGATTACTTCTCGCTCTGCATCTCGCATCCGGTGAATAATCACCTGTTTGGCTGACTGAGCCGCAATTCGACCTAATTCGGAGACACTTTCCATCTTCTCGCCCAGATCTTCTTCTAGCTCAATGTCTGGCACGAATTTACGAGCTTCGTCAATATGAACTTCTGTCTCTTCGTCCCAAACATCATCAACAACTGTGCGATAGCGAAAAATTTCTACCTCACCAAGTTCCTCATTGAACTGTACCTCGACATCTCGCTTACCGCCGTATTTTTTTCTCACTGCCGAGCGCACTGCTTCCTCGATGGCTTCTACCATGAGAGCGCGGTCTATGCCTTTGTCTCGACAGATCTGATCAAGTATCCGTTTTAAATTTTCTCCACCTGACATGCTCTTTCTCTCCTCCAGCGCGCTGTCTTGCAACAGCGACCTCGGTCTCAAATATTCATCGCTCTGCTACAGGCTTAACCGGGCTTTGGCTACAGCATCTAGGTCAAAGGTCATTAGACCGGCATTGTCCACATCCAGAACAATCTGTTTTTGCTCAATATCAGCCGCAGTTAGGGTGCCTAAAAAGGCGTATTCGCCATTGATCGGTTCGTGAACTTTAATTCTGACCCGGCGATTCATAAAACGGACAAATTCTTCCATCCGTTTCAAAGGTCGTTCAGCTCCCGGTGACGAGACTTCTAACGTATAGGCATGGCTAATAAGGTCTTCTGCCTCCAAAAACACACTGACCTGCCTACTCACAGCAGCGCAGTCATCGACATTCACACCGCCTTGCTCTCGGTCTATAAAGATCCTCAGCACCCAGCCTGACTCCTGCCGAAACTGAACTTCCACCAGCTCCAGTCCCATTTCTTCTGCAATTGGACGGGCAAAGCCTTCTATTTCCCGGATGATTCGGTCTGCGCTCACGGCCTTTTGCTCTTCATAAAAAAAGACAATAAAAAAAGCGGGCCAAGCCCACTTTCACAAAACTCCATCAATACGTACTGTTTCTCTTGACAACAGGCTAAGAAACAGTTGGCTGATAAACAGCGTTGGAGCGGGTAACGGGGTTCGAACCCGTGGCCCCAAGCTTGGGAAGCTTGTACTCTGCCAACTGAGCTACACCCGCACATTCTTCATTTCCCTCTCTGTCACAGCCTTACGGACGCTGTCTTATATAGACAATATCCTCCTTTCTGTCAAGGAGAAATGCGCGAAATACGGAAGGTGCTGCCCAACTTGGGCTTGCAAATTTGGATAGAATCATTTAAAAATTTAAATTTTTATTTATGATGCTTCGCTCCAACTTTGGACATTATGTGTGTTGATCTTCATATTCATTCCATTTATTCAGATGGTACTGCTCTACCAACGCAGCTCATCGAACTGGCCATAGCAAGCGAGCTGTCTGGCTTGGCTCTCACCGATCATGACACCGTGGAAGGGGTGCCGGAAACACTCCGTCTGGGACAGGAGCAAGGTCTCAAGGTACTCAGCGGTGTGGAGATTAATGCGCACCACAGAGATATTCCTGTTCATATCTTGGGTTATGGCTTTAATCCTGAACAACCACAGCTCAAGGCATGGTTGGCTCGCCTCCAGCAGTTCCGTAGAGAGCGCAATCTGCAGATTTTAGACAAGCTGGCTACCTTAGGGATTTCGCTTAGTCTTGAGGAAGTAGAACTGTTTTCTCGCTGTGGCCAGACAGGTCGGCCACATATTGCTCGCCTGCTTGTGACAAAAGGTTATGTTAAGAATACGACGCAAGCCTTTGCTCAATATCTTGGCCGAGAAAAAGCTGCGTGGTGTAGCCGTTTTACCTATTCAGCAGCGGAAAGCATTGCTATAATACATCAAGCAGGCGGCGTGGCAGTACTTGCTCACCCTGGCATTATTGATCTGACGCTTAAAAAGCAGCCGCAGCTCATTCACGAATTGGCTGAACGGCACTTGGACGGCTTAGAAGTGCATTATCCACGTCACAATAAGAAAATGATGCTATTTTTTAACGATTTGGCTCGAAAGTACAAGTTGCTGGCCACTGGTGGTAGCGATTATCACGGTGACAATCGGATCAAAGGTTTAGCTGGCGTAACGACAGGTATCTGTCCGCCAGATTCGATTATCGAGCAGGTCTGCGAACGTATAAACAATAGCTCATTTTTTCTCTAATAACTCTGACCTAAACAGCATCACACCATGCACACCATACTTGTTGTTGATGACGAGCCTAACTATTTGATCGTACTCTCTGAACTGCTGCGTGATGAGGACTATGAAGTCTTCACTGCTGACTGTGGCCCAGCAGCTTTAAAAATCGCCCGCGAGACCGATTTAGACTTGGTGCTTTCTGACATGAAGATGCCGGGCATGGACGGTATCGAATTATTGGCGAAACTGAAAGAACTGAATCGTCATCTGCCGGTGATTCTTGTCACCGCCTACGCAGAAGTCGGCAAGGCGGTTGAAGCCATGCACCTTGGTGCTTTTACCTACTTGGCCAAGCCATTTTCCAATGAAGCCATGCTGGCGGCAGTACGCAAAGCCGTGGAACATTATGGCCTGATTCGGGAAGTAAATCGGCTGCGCAGTGAAGCTGCCCCCAAATCGGGTTTTGGCGGCATGATCGGTAAAAATCCAAACATGCTCGCTGTGTATCGACTGATTGAGAAAGTAGCACCAACCATGTCCTCTGTGCTGGTTACTGGTGAATCTGGTACAGGCAAAGAATTAGTTGCCCGTGCTATTCATAATCTGAGCGAACGGCAAGAAGCCCCTTTCATCTCTGTCAACTGTGCCGCTTTATCTGAACATCTCTTGGAAAGTGAATTGTTTGGCCACGAGAAAGGCTCGTTCACTGATGCTGCCTATATGCGCAAAGGCCGTTTTGAGCTGGCTGACACAGGCACTTTATTTTTAGATGAACTTGGCGAGATGGCTCCATCTCTTCAGGCTAAATTACTGCGTGTGCTGCAAGAAAAGGCTTTTGAACGGGTGGGCGGCAGCAAAACTATGCAGGTTGATGTCCGCATTCTTGCTGCGACGAATAAAGATCTTAAAGATGAGGTTGACAAGGGCAATTTCCGCGAGGATCTTTACTATCGCCTCAATGTCATTCATATTCACATGCCGCCACTGCGGGAGCGAATAGATGATATTCCTGCCTTGGTGCATCATTTCTTAGAAAAAAATGGTCAGCGACTGGGCCGGGAAAAATACGATATTTCCCCGGAGGCCATGCGCCTTTTAGTCACTCTGCCGTGGGAAGGCAATATTCGGGAGCTGGAAAACACGATTGAGCGGGCTGCCATTCTCTGTAATAATTTCCGCATTGAAGCTGAAGATGTACAACCAGATTCCAGCCAACTGCCGACTGCCCAAGAATGGAGTTCCAGCTTGGAACTGAGCCAGTTTGTCCCAGAAGGCTTGCCTTTGGCTGATATTCTCAACGGTATTGAAGAAAAGTTGGTGCGGCAGGCTTTAGAGGAGGCAGAACAGGTGCAAGCTAGGGCAGCGGAAAAGCTCGGCATCACCAAAAGCCTACTCCAGTACAAAATGAAGAAATACAAACTTCAGCGGAAGCGGAAGTAAGCAACGGCGGCGCAAACTGTTTCTGAAGAATGGAGCACCCTTCATTCCAAGTCCTGAGAGTATGCCATGAAAAAACTGATTGAATTTGATCTGGACGGCCAGCCGGTCTATGTGGAGACGGTTGGAAATGTCAATGTTCCTCAGTCTACGTTTCTGGCCGTGCTCAAGTCGGAGCAGTGAGTGCTGATTTGATTGCCATTGCCTGCTTTTTTGTTTCATCCGCAGTGGACAACAAGGGCAAGGACTTCTGGCTGAACAGAAAGCACAAAAAAAGGCAGGGACTCAAAACAGTCCCTGCCAAGCAGCAAACTACACAGAAAATCTGCTGTTACTTTTTCTTGTTGCCCGGATTGCTTGGGCCGGTGCTCTGTCCATCATTGACTGGAGGATTCCCCGGAGGCTGCGGGTCTTGGCCATTTCCAACGCCGTTGTTGCCTTTCTCACCAGAACCGCTTGGATTTTCCACAAGCACATGCCCCGCAACAGTTGTGCTGTTGCCCGACTGATCTGTGGCAAGAACTGTCCAAGTGATGTTATCACCGACTCCGCCGGAATCAGCAACAGTCAAGGTGTCGCCAGACACATTCACCTCACAGGATTCCATCTTGCTCTGCTGCGAGCCATCTTTCTTGACTTTATAGCAGGAATAATTGGTTATTTGCACCACAGCAGAACAGTTGTCTGTTGCTGTCGCTTTAAACGAGATGGGAGCATCCGGCGGAGCAATTGTCGCAGGAGCATTGGCCTGAACATTGGTTGGCGCAAGAGTGTCTGCCACAGTCACTTCAGCAGCGGCATTAGCTGAATTGCCGTTCTTGTCAGTTGCGGTCAATGTGACCGTATTTGTTCCAAGATCGGAGCAGGTGAAGCTCTGAGGAGCAACAGAAAGAGAGGCAATACCGCAGGCATCGGCTGTTCCGTTATCAACATCAGGGGCAGCGATTGAAACATTGCCGTTGGCATCCAACTGTACTGTGATGTTCTTGGTCTTGACAACAGGAGCAACTTTGTCTTGCACTGTGACGGTTGCTGGTGCACTGCCGATGTTGCCGTTGCAGTCCGTAACTGTCAGCGTGACCGCCTGCGAGCCGACATCAGCGCAGGTGAAGCTGCTTTTGCTGATGCTCCGGGAGGCTATGCAGCAGTTGTCTGTAGAGCCGTTGTCAAGATCAGGGGCTGTGATTGATGTCTTGCCGCTGGCATCCAACTGCACCGTGATGTTCTTTGTTTTTACAACAGGGGCAACTTTGTCCTGCACCGTGACGGTTGCCGGAGCACTGCTGCTGTTGCCGTTGCAGTCCGTAACTGTCAGCGTGACCGGATTCTGTCCAACATCGGCACAGGTGAAGCTGCTCTTGCTGATGCTCCGGGAAGCTATGCAGCAGTTGTCTGTAGAGCCGTTGTCAACATCAGAGACAGCAATTGCAGCCTTGCCGCTGGCATCAAGCTGTACTGTGACATTCTTGGTTTTGACGGTCGGGGCGACTTTATCCTGAACTGTGACTGTTGCCTGACAGCTATTGGAAGCACCTTTGCTGTCAGTTGCTGTCAGCGTGACCGGATTGGCACCAACATTAGAACAATCGAAATATGCTGGGTTTACACTCAGAGTAATAGGATCACCGTCAGGGTCTGAAGAACCATTGTTTACCTTGTCGGCAGAGATTGAAATATCTCCGTTGGAATTCAAATCGACAATAATATCCTTACAGGCGGCAATTGGAGGTTTGTTGACATTGAACTTTATGAGTGCCGATTTATTTGCGGCATCCCAAGAAGAATTATCAGAAGTAGAAACAAGAGATAGGATATCCATTGCAGGAGAATATTGCTGCGCATATGACGGATTATAGGAATTTTCGTCAACTGTCAGCTTGACATAATCAAGATACGCCCAACTTGGAGGATAGCTTGGATTGCTGGCTGTCACAGTATTACGCACTCTGGCTTTGTACTCACCGTCTGAGTCAGGAAGATAGGCACTTAAGTCGACATCATTTGTTGTATCAGGTGTTGTGTTAGGGGATGTAGGATTACCCTGTGGCCAAGTCTTCGCGAATCTCTCCACCCAAGAGGAACCATCCCATGTATCGACATAATAGGTATTTTCAAGAGGCTTGTAATATCCTTCCGAGATGAAGGCAAAACTCCTGACATCATCATCTGTAGGATCATAAGTAAAAGTAACCGTCATGACATCGTTAGGTTTCATGTTGACATAATTATCATCCGAAGTGGCGATCTCACTTAACACATCAATAGCATCATTTAGAATGGCTGTCTGAGGATCAAGCACCTTAACACTGCTTATTCTGTCCGGCATATTATCAAGTCCGACGTAGTCAACTATGTGATATTTATCATCAAAGCAAGATGCTCCAACCAGCCTCACTTGCTTGCTTTCAACAAGATACGGTTTAAGATCGAACACACCTACCGCCCATTCTTCTTTCGGAAAAAATGTATGCCTCGTTACCCACTCTCCAGATTCAAGGGTTTGTATGTAGATAGCTGGAGTGACAGGAATGAAGTTTCCGCCAACTTTTCCCTCAAAACCATTCAGGTCCATAACCAGCTTCGCACCATTGCTGATATCAACAGACGAGAAATCAAGCACCACAGTGCTGTTGTTGTACATATCAACTGTAACATCATCCTGCGCGGCAATTTTTGCCGAAATATCATTTCCAGTTTCGTCAACCGCAGAATCAGGAGAAATTGGATTTTCATAGGAATGAATATTCCCTGATGAATCCGCCCCGACTCGAACGTCAGCAGGATGGTCAATGACCATTAACTTTAAAACATCAGTCCAAGATGTTTCTCCATTTATTTCTCTTATCTGAAATGAATAACTTCCGTCTTTAGGAGTCACCTGATTAAGGATGTTCAGGTAGTCTGTAAACTCCTTTGATTTTCCTCGCCCAACAGAATAAATATCGTTTTCTTTTTGGTAGCTCTGTCCATCCCACGTATAAACAAATGGGCATGAATTGTATTCTTTAGCTTCAATAGACAATGTAACAGTAGATGCTATCGTTTTGCCTGGAGACACGCAGGCACTTAAAAAAAGAAAATAACTATACAGTTTTTTTGTATGTTTCACGACCGTATTCCTCCTTTACCCTACATATTTAATAGATAACTGTCAAGCCCCGTATGATAATATACCAAAAAGGAGCTGGCCGTTGTTTCGAGCTTGGGAACGGATCAGCAAGATATTGTCAGAACAAGAACAGCCCGGTTTGTCATCATGAACATCACACTAC
>JAPEVH010000016.1 GCA_026645415.1 Candidatus Electronema sp. | reverse complement strand
GTCGAGGGTGTGTGCCAAGACTGGAGCGACGTTGGCTCGGCTGCCGTGGATGCCCTTGCCGCCCTTGGCGTGAGCAAGAAACCCGAAGAGCTGGCTTGGCAGCTCATTTCCCGCGCACTGTTCGCCGCTTTAGCAGAGTTGGTGAAGAACAACCGTGATTTGTTCCGCAATCGACCGCAAGACAAAGAGCTGGAAACGCTTTCCGCCCGCTTTGAAGAAGAAATGGGCAAGGCGGACGTAACAATCAGCCTCGATTTCTTCAACCGGCCCGGCGACCTGCCTCTGCTGAAGGAATTGCAAGTTCCGTTATCTGCTTGGCTGCAAGGCTTGGGTGCCAGTGCTGTTGATGCGGAACAGATAGCCTCTCGTCTGCCGGATTATTTTGTCTTTGCCCTGCATGAAACGTGGCGCAAGGCTCCGCAAGACTATGCTGCCTTAACCCAGCATTTCAGCACGCCGTTCACCCGCGCCACAGAAGAGGCTCGGAGCTGGCAGCTTTACAAGCAATGGCTGCAACAGCAAGTCAGCGACCGGATGTTTGCTGAAGCCTTTGGTGTGGAAAAGGTCTATGTGCCGCTGCGGGCGTATTATGAGGAGAAAGAGCCGGACGAAGACAGCAGCCAAGAGCTGGCACCGCAGCCGGACACGGCCAAACGGATTGTGGTTGATCTGGAAAGCGAGTTCCGCAGCTGGCTGAACAACTTCACCGCTGCTCAAGCAGTGCGCTTTATCAGCGGCGGGCCGGGTTCAGGCAAATCCACCTTTGCCAAGATATTTGCCGCCAAGATTGCCGCAGAAAACAAGATACCCTGCCTGTACATTCCCCTGCATCTCTTTAATGCCACGGACAACCTGATCACGGCAATGGAGAGCCATATCAAGAACAACCCGTTCCTGTCCGGCAATCCGCTGGCTGCCAAAGAAGGCAAAGACCGTCTGCTGATCATCTTTGACGGCTTGGACGAGTTGGCTCTGCAAGGCAAGGCGGCCTCAGAGGAAGCGAATAGCTTTGTTGAGGAAGTATTGAATCGCATCCGGGAGGGCAACGGTTATCACAAGCAACGGCAGGTCATTATCACCGGGCGGACGATTGCGGTGCAGTCGGTGGCGGCCAAGCTGCGCGAAGCCAAGCAGATCAGCTATGTGCTGCCGTACTTTGTTGCGGAAGAGGAGCGGAAGCAATACCACGACCCGGACGGGCTGCTGATTGAAGATCAGCGGCAGCGATGGTGGCGGCAGTACGGCGCGGCTTCGGGCAAAGGCTATGCGCGCCTGCCTGATGACTTGGCTCGGCAGCATCTTGTTGAGATCACGGCCCAGCCGCTGCTCAATTACTTGGTTGCTCTCAGCTATGACCGCAAGACCATCACATTCAGCGACGAGACCACGCTGAATCAAATCTATGCCGACCTGATTAAAGCGGTCTATCGCCGTCAGTATGAAGGCGGTGGCCGGGTAAGTGCTTGTGCGGGCGGGCTGGAGGAGCGCGATTTTGTCCGGGTCTTGGAGGAAATCGCCTTGGCGGTATGGCATGGCGACGGGCGCACCGCCACGGTTGCCGGTATTCGGGAGAAGTTTAAATCAGGCCGGATTGAACACTATTTGGAGCAGTTCCAAGAAGGAGCCAAGACAGGCGTGACTCGTCTGCTCACCGCCTTTTACTTCAGGCAAAGTGAAAACCGCCAAGACGGCGACCAAACCTTTGAGTTCACCCATAAGAGCTTTGGCGAATATTTGACTGCCCGGAGGATCGTACGACTCCTTCTGGTGATTCAGGAAGAAGTGCAGCGCAAACAGAAAGATCCTGATAAAGGCTGGGATGAACAGGAAGCCTTAAAACGATGGACTGCTACTTGCGCAATCACGCGGATGGACGAAGACCTGCTACGCTTTATCTGCAACGAGTTCCGGGCCATGAAGCAGGAGGAGCTGCTGGCCTTACAGGGCATGGTGCGGGAGCTGTTGAGCTATACCATCAATCAAGGCTTGCCTTTTCCTGATGCGTTCTTGGGCAAAGGTTTTAAGGAGCATCTGCGCTTGGCCCAGAATGCGGAAGAGGCGTTGCTGGCTGTGCATTTTTATATTGCCGAGCTGACTGAGCAGGTTTCGAGGCTGGAGCTGTTGGGGTCGGATACAGCCTTTGTGGAATGGTTTAGGCGGTTGGGTTGTGCATGCTGGTTAGGGTTCTTGGATTTATCTGACTATGTTCTTCGGTCGCAGAATTTTTATAGGACAAACTATGTTCTTCGGTCGCAGGGGACAAATTTTAACAGGAGGGAGGATAGGCCAAGGACGCGAAGGGAATATTAGATGGTGCCAACCTCACAGGCACCATTTTGGAGAAGAAGGAGGCGTAGGGGCGAAAGATTTTTCGCCCCTACATGCATCTCTGCATATGAGCCTCCTCATACGCTCCGTATGCACAGGCGCAGACACCTCGTATGCACAGGCTCATATGCTCCGTATGCACAGGTGCATGTTTTCCAGATAAAGAGTGCTTGACAGAACCGGGCGGGCTTCTTAGGATGAGCCGTCGCAATTCTGTCAAGTATTCTCAAATCCTTACGATGCAAAGAGATAGATATGAGTATTCAATGCAAGGCCCGATTCCTACGCCATCGGCCGCAATGACTACGGCGGCAAGTAGTAGATATCCTGCTGAGTAAAATGACCTAATCGCAGCACCTACCTAGTACCCCTGAGTAACAATGCCTGATTTCCAAGGACTGCTCTCCACCACCCGCAGCTACCTCCACGATATTGATCTAAGCCCGCTCCAAGCAGCCTATGAGTTTGCCTGCGAGCGGCACCGTGACCAGTTTCATGCCTCTGGCGAACCGTATCTGCGCCACCTTGTTGACGTGGCGACAACGCTGTCTTCCATGCGCCTTGACCTGCTGTCTATCGTGGCGGGTCTGCTGCATGGCACCTTGCGCGATAACGTAGCCTCAAAGGAGGAACTAGAGGCGCGCTTTGGCCCTGATGTGGCCAATATTGTGAGTGGCGCAACCAAGATCACCAATGTTCGCTACGATTCCAGCCTGACCCATCAGGCCGAGAATATCCGCCGCCTCTTCCTTGCCATGAGCGCGGACATCCGCGTCTTATTGCTCCGGTTAGCAGACCGGCTCCATGACATGCTGAGTCTGCATAAGTCAAACCCAGAGCGGCAGCGGCGGATTGCCCGTGAGACAATGGATCTCTATGCGCCGCTGGCCAGTCGCCTTGGTATTGACTGGCTCAAACGGCAGCTTGAGGATCTGTCCTTCCAATACCTGTTCCCAGTTGAATACGAGTCGCTGGTCGATCACCTGAACAGCACCATGGGTGAGCGGGAAAAGTATGTGGACGAGGTCATTGCCACCCTGCGCAGCAAGCTCCGGGCCAGTGGTATCACACCGCTGCGGGTCATGGGGCGGCCCAAGCATCTTTACTCCATCTACAAGAAGCTGGTGGTACAAGGGATCCCGGTGGAGCAGGTCTATGACAAGGTAGCCTTTCGCATCATCCTCAACACGGTGCCAGAATGCTACGAAGTGCTGGGCATCATTCATGGGAGCTGGACTCCAATCCAAGGGCGGATCAAGGACTTTATCTCTGCGCCTAAGTCGAACAACTACCAGTCCCTGCACACCTCAGTAGTTGGGCCGGGCGGTCACTTCATGGAGATCCAGATTCGCACTCAAGAGATGGATGAGGTGGCGCAAGAGGGTGTGGCTGCCCACTGGGCCTATAAGGCAGGCCAGAAGATCAACAAGAGCGATGCCCACCTCTTCCAAGAGCTGCAACGGCTGGTGCAGAGCCTGCAAGAGGTGGAGGATCCAGTCGAGTTTCTCGACTCTGTCCGGGGTGAGCTGTATGACCCGGATGTCTATGCCCTGACCCCGACAGGCGAGGTGCGCGACATGCCACGTGGCTCAACCCCGATTGACTTTGCCTATGCTATCCATACCTCGGTGGGCGACCGCTGCGCTGGGGCACGAGTCAATGGCCGGCTGGTGCCGCTCAAGTATGAGCTACAGAACGGCGATATTGTCGAGATCATCACCGCCAAAGAGCCTTGTCCCAAGTCGGCGTGGCTCCAGATGGTCAAGACCAACCGGGCTAAGGCCAAGATTCGCCAGTGGTTGCGCAAGGAGGCCAAAGAAAAGGCCCTTGAGCGCGGCCGGGACATCTGCGAGCGAGAACTGAAGCAGCGCGGCACCAGCCTCAAGAAGCTGGTCAAAAGCGGCCACCTGCGCCGCTTACTCAAGAAGCTCAAGGCTGCTTCCTTGGATGACATGCTGGCCAAGGTTGGTGGAGGCGCAGTGACTCTCCAGCAGATAGAGCGCGCCCTGCTGCCAGAAGAGCAGCTCAAGCAGGAGGAAGCAGAAAAGCGGCAGGAAGAACTCTTGGAGCGGACGAGCAGTAGCCCGCAGAGCAAGCCAGTGCCGTCTGGACGTGGGGTGGTCTATGTGGATGGCATTGATGATCTGCTGATTCGTATCAGCCAGTGCTGTCGGCCAGTGCCTGGCGATGAGATTATTGGTTATATCACGATGGGCAGCGGCGTGGCAGTGCATAAAGCCAAATGCCCTAGCCTGCTCAGTGCCGAGCCAGAACGCTTGCTGGAAGTGCAGTGGTCAGCGTCCACCCAGGAAGCGCATCAGGTTGAGCTGCTCCTCCGAGCTGCTGACCGCAAGAACCTGCTGGCTGACATCAGCTCGGTTATCTCCACTGATGATGCCAATATCTTGGAGATGCACTCACGCACCACCAAGTCTGACAACATTGCTGAGTTCCGGGTCTTGGTAGAGATCCACAACCTTGAGCATCTCCAGCTTCTCCAGACCCACCTGCGCCAGCTCCCCAGTATGATTGAAGTGCGCCGGGGCGGCAGAGCATGAGGGAAATCTGTTGCGGAGTCTGTGGCAATGAGGTGGAATCCGGCAGCGGCCGCTGTCCCTTCTGTGGATCGAGCTTGGAGGAAGTCTTGCTTGGTCAGGCGGAACCGCACAAGATCATCAACCTCAAGCGGGGTATGCCCACTGTGAAGCAGGCTTTGGCCGACTTGGAGCACGTCCTGCGGCACGCCCGGCTGGAGCGGCGACGAGTGCTGACCTTGATTCATGGGTATGGCTCCAGCGGTATAGGCGGGGTCATCCGAGAAGAAGTCCGCTCCCAGCTCCAGTATCTCCAGTACCAAGGCAAGATCAGCGATATTGTCTGCGGTGAAGATTTTAACAGCCGGAGCAGCCAAGGCCGGAACCTCGTCCGCCGCTTTCCTGCCCTCCAGCGGCACCGAGACCTGAACCGGAGAAATCCAGGCATCACCTTGGTGGTGCTCTAAGCAGCCTTCCTCGGTTGCCTCTTTGCCCAGCACTATGCTATAGTTTGTGCTTGCCACCTGCGGTATCATTTTACTCTTTCCATTGCCCTCAACGGAGCCTTGCATGAAGCGCACCATTACTTTTCTCCCAGACAAGATCAGCATCTCTGCTGACAAGGACGATACTCTCCTCACTGCGGCAGCCAAGGCCGGAGTCTATATTCCTGCAAGCTGCGGCGGCGAAGGGGTCTGCTGCAAGTGTAAGGTCCAGGTTCAGGGCGAAGTTAGCACCGACAAGGCCAATCTCAAGCAAGAGGACTGGGACAAGGGCTTCCGGTTAGCGTGCCGGAGTACCGCAGTATCTGATGTAGAGGTCACAGTTCCTGAGCTGACCACAAGGGGCGGTAAAGCCCTGAAGCACCGGCCCAAGACCACCCGCACCGCCTCAGCCAAGGCGTTAGACAGTTTGATTGGCAAATGGAGTAGTAATCCGCCCGTGCGTAAGGTCTGCCTTGAGTTGTCACCGCCCAGCATGGAGGATAACATGGCTGATATGCAGCGGGTTCTGCGCGCCCTCAGTCATATTCTGCCAGAGCATGAAAGCGAGCTGACCTATGACTTCCCAGACTTGCTCAAACATCTCCCAAGAACCCTGCGCGACGGAGACTGGAAAGTCACGCTTCTGCTCCTGCAAGACGATCCCCTCCGCATCATTGATATTGAGGCAGGCGATACCACAGCCAAACTCTATGGCTTGGCTGTAGATATTGGCACCACCACCTGTACTGGTTTGCTGATCAACCTCCTGACTGGTGAAGTGCTGGCTGAGTCATCAAGCTATAACGATCAGATTAGCTTGGGTGAGGATGTCATTTCCCGGATTATCTACGCTGGGAGAGCCAATGGCCTGAAGACCTTGCAAGGCAAAGTCGTACACACGATCAATACAATCATCGAGGATATTTGCCGCCAACGCATTATCTCGCCCTCAGACATTGCTTACATAGCCGCCGCAGGCAACACGGTTATGTCACACCTCCTTTTAGGGATTGACCCCAAATACCTGCGCGAGGCTCCCTATGTGCCCAGCGTCAGCCAATTCCCCTTGGTCAAGGCCGCTGGTTTGGGTATTCATGTTCACTATTCGACCCGCCTCTTTCTGTATCCCTGCATTGCCTCGTATGTGGGTGGTGATATTGTTTCTGGTGTTCATGCCTGCCAGATGGCCAAGTCAGACAAGGTGAGCCTATTCATTGACATTGGCACGAACGGCGAAATTGTGGTTGGTGGCAAGGATTGGATGGCCTGCGCCGCCTGCTCTGCTGGCCCAGCCTTTGAGGGTGGCGGTATCCAGTTTGGTATGCGGGCTTCTGCTGGGGCAATTGAGAAGTTCCAGATTCATCCAGAAACCTTTGAGCCAATGATTGTCACGGTGGGCCAGAGCAAGCCTGCGGGTATCTGCGGTTCTGGCCTGATCGCCATCATTGCCGAGTTGCTGGAAAACCGGGTCATTGACCAGCAAGGTAAGTTCCAGCACCATCTGGACACGTCTCGCATCCGAGAAGGTGCAAGTGGTTGGGAGTATGTCTTGGTTTGGGCAAAGAGTACGCTCATTGGCGAAGATATTGTCCTTACCGAGGTAGATATTGACAACCTGATGCGGGCCAAAGGGGCAATGTATGCGGGCTATCAGACGCTGCTGGAGTCAGTGGGCCTGAGCTTTGCTGATCTGGATCAGGTTATCTTAGCAGGTAACTTTGGGGCCTATCTTGACTTGGAACAGGCTATTTGTATTGGCATGTTGCCAGACATCAGCCGCGAGCATTTCTATTATCTTGGCAATGCCTCGCTGCTGGGCTGTCAGATCAGCCTGACTGATATGGGTCGCTTTCAGGAGCTGGAAGAAACCCGCCAGCTCATTACGAATATGGAACTGTGCGAGAACCCGCAGTTTATGCAACACTATATGGCCGCGCTGTTCTTGCCACACACAGACATGCAGCTTTTCCCCAGTGTACAGCAGAAGTTATCAGCAGCATAAAACACCACCCGGAGATACCAATGAAGACAAAGAATTATCTTGGAGCTATTGCCTGTAGTTTGGCGTTGTTCGCCCTGTTAACAGGTTGTTCAGAGGAGAAGAAGGAAGAGGGAAAGAGCAAGGGCATCATCGAGCAGGCTTCTGATGAGGTGGCCCAAAAGGCGGTAGAACAGATCAACAAACCACTTGAGAAAGCTAGGGCTTCACAAGCCCTTCAGGATGCGCAGAGCCAGAACTTGCAGGATACGGTCGATCAAACAGAACAGGAAAACTGAAGCCCTTTCGAGTGAGAGTAGGGTGCAGCCGCACCCTACTTTGTGGCGTATTACAGCCAGTCCAAGCCAATATCACAGGCTGGGGCTGAATGCGTTAAAGCACCTACAGAGATAATATCCACGCCAGTCTCAGCAATAGCCCGCACTGTCTGCAAATTCACTCCACCAGAGGCTTCAATCAGTGCGCGCCCTTGAATCATGGCCTTTGCCTGCCGCATAGTTGCCAAATCCATGTTGTCGAGCATAATGATCTGCACCCCGCAGCGCAGACATTCCTCTACCTGCGCCAAGGTATCGGTTTCTACCTCAATAGCGATAGTATGCGGCACTACCGCCCGCGCCCGTTCCACTGCCGCGCTGATTGAACCACAAGCAGCGATATGGTTGTCTTTGATCAAAACTCCGTCACTAAGACTAAAGCGATGATTCTTGCCACCACCACAACGCACAGCATATTTCTCCAGCAGGCGCAGGCCGGGCGTAGTCTTGCGGGTGTCGGTAATTATAGCTTTAAGTCCCTGTACTGCATCTACGTATCTTTTGGTCAGGGTGGCAATACCGCAGAGTCGTTGCACCAAGTTTAAGGCTACGCGCTCGCCCCGAAGCAAGCTCCGTACTGGCCCGCTGATCGTCATTAGTGTTTCACCTGCTTTGACTTGTTGGCCATCTGCCACCATCTGGGCAATCGTCAGCCGCTCATCTAGTAAGTGAAAAACTCTGGCGGCAACGCTTTCCATGCCAGCAGTAACCAGCGGTTCTCGCGCACGCATTAGCGCAGAAGCTCCTTCAGCACCGGAAAAGATCGCCTCAGTGGTGATGTCACCGTGTTCTAAATCTTCGCGGAGAAAGCTGAGTAGCAGCTCGTCTGTTAAAAAGGTATCCATATTGTTTGATAAAGTGATTCAGGCTGTAAAACGCCAGACTCCGGCAATGGCTTTGCCACAATCTGGACACTTGCCAGCAATGATCCGATTGCTCCTCACGAAGAAGCTACTTCGTTGGATTAACTCTGCACCACAGTCTGGGCAAGTTGTATTCTCTCCTCCTGCGCTGCGGATATTGCCGATATAGACAAAATGCAGGCCGTTATCCAGACCAATCTGCCGGGCTGAAAGTAGGCTGGCTGCTGAAGTTGGCTCACGGTCAAGCATCTTGAAGGCTGGATAAAAGCCGCTTAAATGCCACGGTATGTCTGGGGAAAGCTCGTGGATAAAGCGGGCAAGCTGCTCTAACTCTTCTGCTGAGTCGTTCAGGCCGGGAATGAGCAAGGTAGTGATTTCCAGCCAAACACCCAAATCGTGCAGAAGTCGTACTGTTTCCAGCACCGGCTCCAGTCGTGCTCCACAGATGTTACCGTAAAAATCAGCAGAAAAGGCTTTAATATCAATGTTGATTGCATCCAGATGTGGAGCCAAGTCACGAGCGCATTCCTGCGTCATGTAGCCATTGCTGACAAAAATATTAGCCAAGCCCTGCTCATGAGCCAGCACCATACAGTCGCAGGCAAACTCATAAAAAATAGTCGGCTCAACATAGGTATAGCTGAGGCTCTGACAGTGCTGCTGCTGCGCGGCGGCAACGGTCTCTGCTGGGCTACACAATCGGCCAATAATATCGCCCTTGTTCAGGCGTGGATATTGAGAAATCTGGTGATTTTGACAGTGGGTGCAGGAAAAGTTACAGCCAACCGTGGCAATAGACCATGTGCGACTACTGGGCAGGAAATGATAGAGTGGCTTTTTCTCTACTGGATCAGCATGTTCTGCTACTAATCTGCCATAGACCAAAGAATGCAAGTTGCCATTCCTGTTCTCTCGTACAGCACAGCGGCCTCTGCTACCCGGCTTAATCTGGCAACGATGGGCACAGAGTTGACAGGAAATTGTGCTATCTAATGTGCTGTTCATCAATTTGAGGAGTAAAAGAACATGTAGGTCATATTGACAAGCATTGTGTCACACAGTAGTATTTACTTAATGCAAGATGACTGAGCTTGCCGATGGGCAGAGGATAATTATACAGTTCTATCGCTCCAGCAGAAGGAAAAAAAGGAGGAGTCTCATGCTGAGGTCATGGATGGTAATTATTAATCTGTTCGTCGGTATTTATCATTCTGCTTTAAAGGCAGCTCCCAGCTTGAGCTACTGCCTGCCTCTGTCGCCTTTTCCTGCTTTTTCACCAACAAGTTCTCTCGCTCCAGCTTGGTCAGCTCCTCAGCTTGGATATAGATAGCGGATTCAAGTTCCCAGTGCAATTTTTTGACAGGCTCATGAGAACAACTTTTTCAGCGTGTTGAAGCTGAGAGATTCTCATGGCCTGTTGTTTTACAGCAAGTGATGCCCTGCCTGTCTTAACCCGTGAATCTGGCAGCATTCCGCTTCGACGAGATATGTGCGCCTCTTACGTGGCGGTGAGAATTGAATCATCATGCTGTCATAGCTATTTTTTTTCAACTCCGAAAAAAGTTACGCTTACAACTTAAATCCACGCAGAAAAGGAAAACGATACCTGCCCGGAAAAACATTGTCAACGTATTCCGGTTGATGGTAGAACATGTTGGAAATCTGGCCGCAACCCAGCACAAGGAAAACAGAAATGAAAAATGGCAACTTCACCGCCTCATTGGGCAGCAGGCAAAATCCCGGTTTTTTGCCGCTGGCTGAACGTCTGCAACAGATTCATCCGGGCGAAAATCCTTTTCAGGCAGGAAATACTGCGCTGCCGGAGAACTCTCCGGTCTTTTTCGGGCGGGCAGCTCTGCTGCACCGCTTCCAGCTAACGCTCTGCAACGACAATCCCGGCCACATCAACTTGGTCGGCGATCCCCGTATTGGCAAAAGTTCGCTCCTGAATCAGCTCAAGGCGGTGCTGGCGGCAGAGGAAAATCTGATTTCCATCTGCTGCAATGCGCAGGGGCTGAACCGGGCCTCGCAGGAGCGATTTTTCACTGATCTTGGCGAGGCAGTTGCTGAGGCTTTGAGTGAGCAGCTTGCCGTTCCTCCGGCAGATTTTGATCAGCTTCAAAGTTCTGTACGGCGGTGGGCAAAAAGCTGCGGTTTTGTGCTTCTGCTGGATGAATTTGAGGTGCTGGCAGACAACCCGGTTTTTGATGTGACCTTTTTCAACAATCTGCGCAGTCTTGGCGACAACCCAGAAAACCGTTTCGGCTTTTTCATCGTCAGCCACGAGCACATCAGAACGCTTTGCCACACCGAGGCGATTCACGGCTCGCGCTTTTGGAATATTTTTGCTTCGTGGACGCTCGGCTTGCTGGAGCAAGCTGCAGCAAGCCAGCTTGTTGAGCGGCCACTGCAACATGCTGGACTTGCTCTTGCTGCCACGCCGGAACAGCTTTTGAACCGCTATGGCTGTCATCCCTTTTTGCTTCAGTGCGCCCTGCATGAGCACACTTTCGCCGCGCAGCATGGTCTGGCTCCAGATATTCGCCATCTGCATCGGAATCTCCACAACATCATGGAGGATATTTGGCGGCGGCGCAATGAGAAGGAGGTTGCCAGACTTTTTGAGGTGATTGCGGAAAAGGCTATTCCTGATGATGAGATAACGCAGAATTTGGAGGATCGTGGTTTGCTGGTTGAGGGAAAATTGGTTTGCACTGACTTTGCCAAGGCTTTGCCGGAAAAATTTCTGCCGAAGAAAAAGAGTGTGGATGCGTATCTCCAAGAGATCAAAAAAGACCCTGAAAAGGCATTAAACTCAGCTGAAGTCTGGCTCAAATATCTTGATCAGATTGAAAAGGCAGTCAGCTTTGTTGGGAAAATGAGAAAGACGTTCTATCAAGATGATTCGCCAATCAATGAGTAAAACCTATGAATACGCTTAAATATGTTCTCCGGCATGGGTGGCTGTGGCCTTTGGAGTTTTGGATGAGGCCTTTTACTGTTCTAAAAAGAATACAGGAAGATGAATGGAAAGAATTTTTAAGTGCGTCTATCGGGAATGTGACAAATGGTATTGTATTAGTTTTTTTATTTTTACATACAGAGTTAATTACACTTGACAAGGCTATTGTGACATTAGTTACAAGTGTATTATCTCTTTCTGGAGTAATAGCTATAGTTTTTGCTTTTGCCGGGGCGATATCTGGAGCTTTAACTTTTATATCTATAGTTTGCGTTGTTACTGGTTTTATTTTGAGAATCTATGCTTATGAGAGTTCATTGTCGTGGGCGATTTTTTCAAACAGCTTAACATTCTTAATTTCATCAATGATGCTGATTATCAAATCATTAACAAAAAGAAATAAAATAAAATACAGGATAAGAATATTGTTTGCGATAGTTGCTATACTGATTGTTATCATTTATATGATATTGTTTTTTTTAAATTTATTTTTTCAATGCACAAATGTTATATTAATGATAATCAGTACATTCATGCTGATTATTATATTGTCATCATTATTTAATGATGAATTGATAGCAAGAAAAGAAATTTTTCATGCAAAAAATACATTTTTATTATTATTTTTTTTCTGGATACCATCGCTAACAGCAATTCTTAACCCTTTTTCATCAAGCTATGTAGAAAAAAAAATTATTTTTTATTATTTTTTTCTTGCACCGTTTCTTGCCAGCGGATTTTTTATCTATCCTGCGCTTTTGCCTTTTGCATTCATATTATACAGATCAGCTTCTGTTCGTCATCACTCGACTCCACTATCTACTCCTCTAATTAATTTTTGGCAGTCTATTTTTTTACCATTACCAAAGCTTAAATGCTATCTGGCTCTGGTTGTGGAAAAAGACATCGAATTAGGCTATGCAACTCTATGTACAGTTCAGTCTCAAAGTTTTCAGGGTATGGCCGCTCGCAAGGCAGCGCAACTTGTTCTTAATGGTAAAGAAGGTCTTAGCGTTGCAGGTTATCTTGCAATAAATACCAATTCAGCAACCTTGCAGCAGCTTCTGCTTGGCTCGCTCCTTGCCCGTTCCGTTGCAATCCTTCTTGCCGTTAGAAAAAAAAATACCCATGAAGAAAAAAATGTGCATCTCTCAGTATATGAGCGTCCATCTGCTGGGCAATATCCGCTATTATGGTTTTTAAAAAATGAGACAGACTCAGATAACTGGGAGGAAATGTTTGCTCTCAGTCAAAAAAATTTTACCGAACGCCTTGCCGCTGCCAGTGCATTCCTCGCTCAATGCGGGGAATGCACTGGCAAAGAAGAATACAGTACCCTGCTCATCGCCCTTGGAAAATTAGCAACAGTTAAAGATTTTCACCAACTCTGCCATTGCCATCCTGAGCAGCCACATCCCGACAGCAGCTCATGGATGAACGGCGGCTGGCACCTTGTCTCCAGATTGCAGAAACACTGCTCCTCAGTCTTGCAGGATTATCAGTATTTGTCAGCCAAAGAAGCTAAAGTTTTCTACCTGTTCAACCAACAGAAACGACTTGAGAAAATTGACTGGTCTGATCTGCCTTGGTTCTGGAGCGATATTGCTGAAGAACTTGTTGCTATCTGGAGCGATAGCTATGAGCAGGAAATCAAAGACTGCAAAGAATGGCTGCTGCTGGAAATCAGCCCTGAAACAGATTCCTTTCAGCCGGGTAACGCCAGCCTGAGCTTTTCAATTCATAACAAAAGCGGCGGAGCCATTGCCCAAAAGGTTCAACTCCATCTCGAACCGGTAGAGAATATTGTCTGGTGCTCCTTTGATCTCAATCTGCCCGGCCTACTGCAAGGACAGGATGCCAAGCAATTGCGGACAGATTTGCTCATCGAACAGCCGGGCCGCTACGTGATCAACGGCACCCTGACCGCCCTTGATCTGGACGAACGCAGTTATCAATGGCCAGTCAACTTTATTCTCTATGCCAGCGAGAAAGGAAAACCATATCAGCTTGCAAAAAAGCAATATTATGTTGTCGGCCCGCGTCTGAGCAACGACCTCTACTTTGTTGGCCGCAAACAGCTTCTCCGTGAGATTAGGCTGCTTTGGCAGGAGCCTGCTAACAAGGAGGCCCTGCTGCTCATCGGCCTCCGCCGCATGGGCAAAAGCAGCCTGCTGGAAAAAATCCGCCGGGGCGGCGTGAACGAGAAGGTCATTCCAATCCTGATTGATCTGCAAGGCGAGAAGAGTATGACAGAATTTTTGCAGGCCACAGCCGAAGCGATGGCGGAACAGATTGGCACAAATCCGCCTGAACTGCTCAACCAGCAGCATGTAGGAGCCTCCTTTAAACGCTTTCTCCGCTCCCTGCTGCCGCTGCTGTCAGGCCGTTATTTCCTCCTCATGATTGACGAGGCCAACTTCTTTGCCCGCCGCAACTATGCAGAGCTAACCCATCTGCTCCGTTCCCTGATGCAGGCTCCAGACGTGCCGCTGCTGCTCCTGTTCTGCGGCACCTACGAGCTGCGGCAGGGCGCACGAGATTATGACTCCATCTTCTATAACACCACCCGTGAGAAGATAGTGTCCTATTTCGATGATAAGGAAGCTGCCGAGGTGCTGACTCGTCCAGTGGAAGGGATTCTTGAGTATGATCCGCAAGCCCTGCGGCTGGCTTTTCAGCTCACGCACGGACATCCGCTGCTGCTTCAGGCACTTGGCTCCTGCTTGATGCAGACCTTTGATGCAATTGTCTTGCAAGGCGGCGAGCGCAGCAATTACGTCACCTACGGCGACATGGAAAAAGCTGGCCAAGAATTGAGCCGAAGAGACAATCCAGCCTTTGACAACTACTGGCAAGATGCGGATTCGGCTAAAAGAAGAGTGCTGGTGGTCATGGCGGAAAGCCTTGATGAGATTTCACGGAGAAAAATTCGCCTTGAAGATCTGTGCATCCGGGCCAAGGAATTGCGCATCAGCATTGAGCATGAAGAGGCTCGTTCGGCCCTTGAACAGCTCACCCAAGAAGAGCTGCTTATGTACGCTGATTTTGGCTATAGTTTCGGCGTGGCTCTCTACCGCCGCTGGATTCTCTGGCATCATCCGCCGGACCGCTTCAGAGAGAGTTTGTAAAGTTTTTTCACCGCAGGCAGATGGAACAAAAAAGGCACCTCCCTGCTGGAAGATGCCTTCTACCCCGTGCTAAACTTTACTGCTGTTATTCAGCCGCGTTGTTTTTCTCCTGCTGAACCGGCGGTGCCGGAGAAGCCTGCTGCTCTTCTTGCTTTGGTTGTTCCTCTGAAGGAACGGCGGCGGGAAGAGGAGAAGCTGGTGCAGGTGATGCTTCTGCATTCGCCGGGCTGCCTGCCGCTTCAGCCGCTTGGGCTTGTTCCGGCTTCTTTACCAACAAGTTCTCCCGCTTCATCTTGGTCAGCTCCTCAGCCTGCCATGTACCAATCTTAAAATACAGCTCGCTGCTGGACATCTTCAGGACATAATGATCTTTCTCTTTAGCTAAGGCGTAGGTCACAGAACTGCCGTCATTTTTCGTAGCTGTAAACTGTACTGCCGGAGCCTGCTGGAAGAGCGGGGCTGCTTTGGCTGGATCAAGCACTGCCTCGACAGTCAGGCCGGTGATCTTATTGAGCAGCTTATCCAATTCCCCCTTGACAGCTTCGCCCTCTGCCGCGCCATCCAACAACCAGTCTTTATCCTTGCGAGTGAGTGAAATGTCACCTAGCGTTACCTGCTTTAGCTCGTCTCGGTTGAGTCGGGCAAGGCTGGTATCCAGCCATTTGTCGGCAGTCGTCTCCACTTCAAAGTCGCTGACCGGAATAGTGAACACGGCATCCTGAGCAGCAACACGGGCGTAGCTCTGCTTAAATCCAGCTGATTTGCCAAGATAGAAATCAGCAACCGTCTTACCACCCTCCTTAAACACTACATGGCGAAGGAAATCCTTGGCCGCTGTCTGGAAGCGTTTGGCCGCACCCTTGGTTGCAGCCACAGCCAGCCCCTGCTTGGCTTCCGCTACCTTCTTCAGCAAACTTTCTACTTGGCCTCTGTCTGCTGGCGCAGAGAAGGCATCCGGCATCAGCCAGTTATTGTCCTTTTTGTTAAGAGTGACTTTTTTCCCGTCGCCCGCGCTGATCTGAACAGCAGTGATCGTATCAGGGCTTATCGAAAGAAAAAGAGCATTTGGCTCGGCTGCATTCAGACCAGAGCTACTGCGCACCTGCAAAAAGAGAGCCGCGCCAATCTGAACAATCAGCAGGGCCGCTGCCACATATATCAGACGCTGAATCATGATTATACCCTCCCTGAAATCGGTTGCAGAAATGCAAGTTGCGCTCTCTTGGTACGCTGCCGAAGCTGCCGTCTGATCAACCAAATAAGAGCCAGACCGAGCAAGGCCAAGGCGTAGTTGAGATACTCGACAACGACCTGCTTCTGCTTGCTCATTGGATCAAGAGTACGGGAGAAATGGCCACGGCCTCGAATGGAGAGCAGACCCCGATCTTCTAACGACCAGTCAACTGCATTGGCAGCGAGCTGCACTGGAGCCAAATAATTGCTCCGCATGACGCTGGAGCTGATGCCAAGAATTGGATCGCTGAGGAAACTGCCTGAAGCAAAGAGGATAATTCGGGCCGTGTCTGGTGATTTGTCCAACTGGCGGACAATCACCTGTTCTTTTTTCTCCTTATCGTCTTTCTTGTCCCCTTCTGGTTTTGGCTTTTCCTCAGCCTTTTCTTCCTTTTTCAGTAGAGGCGATGCTTTGCCTGCAAAATAGGAAGAGAAACGGCCCTCAACCGCCGCAGCCAGCAGGTGTTTTTCTTGTTTACCATCAATTGGGAAGCCCAGTTCGCCGTACTGGTCAAAATCAGGCTGAACTTCTGTAGAAGCGGAGAGCCAACTTTTGTTTGAGCTTTCCAGCAAACGGATAACCTTTCTGCCCTTATTCTTCGATTGATCAATGCTGATCGGTGAGGCCCAGTTCAGAGTGATCTGATTCAGCCCGGCAGTCAGGCCACTTTCCTCGTTCATGCCGTCCGGGCGAATATCAACAAAATAGGGATATTTGACCAAATGGGTCTCGCGCACGGTGAAGCCGCCGAGATGCCGTTCCGCAGGCACTGGGAAAGGGCTGTTCTGCGGATCAAGCACCAGCTTTTTGTCCATGCTGATGCCGTAATTGGCTAACCAATCTTCCAACCCTGTTTTGTGCGGCGCAATAGACAACTCGTTGTTTAAGTTAACCGTGTAAGGCGAAGCAGCAATGATCACTGTGCCGCCCTGCATGAGAAACTGGTCAATAGCAAAAAGCTGTTTCTCGTCTAAGTTTTCTGGCGCAGCTACGAGCAACAGATCAGCCTTGCTCGGTACCTGCCCCTTGCGCAGATCCGCATCAGTAACTACATGCTCCTGCGAAAGCACATCTTTCAAGGCTGTGAACTGTAAACCACGGGCCGGCATGCCAAACTGTGGCATAGGCGGACTACTTTCCGGCACGTTCAGAGCTACAGTTTTGGCAAAGCCGCTGGTGAAACGTTTCAAGCCTGCCTGAATGGACTGGCGCAGACTTTCCTTTGCCAAGTCTTCTGGCAGGGGAATTTCCAGTACCTGCTCGCCGCTGGCCAAGGTGATGTAGAACCAGAAGCTGTTCTGATCAAAAAGGCTGGCCCGCATGGGCTGGAAACCGTATTCCTGCTTGATCTTTTTGGCTGTTTTGCCGTTGTCTGCATCTGGGTCAACGACAGTTGCAGTGAAACGTCCGTTACTTTCTGTTTTCAGTTCGTTAGTCAAGGCGAGCAGATCCGTCTTCAGCTTGCGCAGCTCTTCTGGTAACAGTTCGTCGGCAGAAAAATAGCCGGTCAGTGCCACGGGCTTGTTGATTGAACTGAACAGATCGCCGCCACCTTGGTAGCTGTAAAGCACTTTTTTGATGGCACGGGTGATGTCGTATTCCGGGTTGCGCAAATCCACATCCAAATTGCGCTCGTTCTGCGCCTTAACTTCGATTAGGTCACGGAAGCCAAGGGTCTCGAATTGGTCGCCATACCGAACTAGAATATCAAAATAGGAGTTGGTCACCGAAGCCTGATACTTGCTTTCCGTCTGGAAAGGCACTGGTCGAATGCCGTATTTTTGGCCAGCTTCCTGCTCCAAGTCCGGGTTTTCTGCTGGATCAACAAATTCAACCCGCACTTTATCGCCGCCCGCCACAGCGTATTCTGCCAGCAGGTCGCGCAGACGCGGCACCAACGGGGCCAGTAGCGGATGGGTCTGAGCAGAGAAATAACCCCGGATCAGCAGCGGCTCGCGGAGCTGGTGAAGATAGCTGCGGGTGGCTTCAGAAATCGAATAAATATGGCCCTTGGTCATATCCGAGCGGAAGCCGCCCAGCGAGGCCAGCCAGAAGTTGGCGACAAAAAAGTTGGCGATCAGCAGGCCGCAGGCAATTTGCCAGCTCCGGTGATAGCTGCTGGCTGGATTGTCTGCCCAGCGGATTTTCTCTAAACCGTAGATATTGAGGCTGAGAAAAATCCCCATAATGCAGAGATAATAGTAAATATCGCGCAGGTCGATCACGCCGCGCGTGATGGATTTGAAGCGCGAGCCAGAGCCGAGCAACTGGAGAATTTCTGCGCCTTGGTTGCCGAAAAAGGCAGATAGGGTGTCAGAGCCGATCAGATAGAGCAGACCGCAGATCAGCGAGGTGGCAATCAGGCTGACAATTTGGCTCTCTGATTTGATGCTAACAAAAAGGCCGATGGCAATATAGGCTGCTGCCAAACAAAGCGCAGCCACATAACCGCCCAGCACTGGCCCCCAGTCTAACGGCCCCAAAAAACTCACTGTGATGGCAAGCGGCAGGGTCAGCAGCAAGGCAAGAGCGATCAGGCCGAGACAGGCAAAAAATTTACCCAAAACCAGCGATATGGGCCGCACCGGCGCGGTGAGGAGAAATTCTAAGGTCCCGGCTCGCCGCTCCTCGGCCCACATCCGCATGGTGATGGCTGCGACCAAGAAAATCAGCAGCACTGGCATCCACTCAAACAGTGAACGAATTTCAGCGATGTTGCGGGCAAAAAAGGTCTCAACCCAAAAAAAGACAAACAGTGTGGCAGCCAAAAATGCGCCAAGAACAACAAAGGCCGCTGGAGTGCTGAAAAATACACCAAACTCCTTCTTGGCGACGCGTAACATAGTGCTCATTCGTTTTTCCTCCTTTCAGCCGCTGATCTCGGCGAACACTGTTTCCAAAGTTCTGGTCTCGAAATGCAGGGCATAAAGCGGCCAATTTTGTTCATGCACAGCTTTGGCGACCGCAGCAGCAGTCTCCCGGCTGTCCGTGCCGTTTTTCAGTTCCAGCGCAAAGTTGCTTTCTCTGGTTGCCGCTGCCTTGGCGACCTGCGGCAAAGAGCTGAACAGCCGCAGGGCTTGATCCTGCTCCGCCCCTGCGCTGACCAGCAAACTACCGCTCTGGCGCAGTTCGTCAAGGTGGGCATCCAAGGCGACTTTACCGTTTTTAATAATGATCACTCTGTCGCAGACCGCCTGCACCTCTTGGAGGATGTGGGTGGAAATGATAACGGTCGCCGTTTTTGCCAGCTCAGTGATCAGACCGCGCATCTGGAGAATCTGGGTGGGATCAAGGCCGTTGGTCGGCTCGTCAAGAATGAGGATGTCTGGCTTATGGAGAATGGCTTGAGCCACGCCGACTCGCTGTCGGTAGCCACGTGAGAGCGTGGCTATTGGCTCCGTCGCTTTTTCAGCCAAGGCCGTGCGCTCCACTGCCTCACGAATCAGGGCGGGCCGCTCCTGCTCGGCAATGCCGTGCAAGGCTGCGCAGTAGTCGAGATAGCCAAGAATACTCATCTCCGGGTACACTGGGCAGTTTTCCGGTAGATAACCGATCTTTTTCTGGATGTTCCGCCGCGCATTGCTGATGCTCAGGCCGTCAATACTGATCGTGCCTGCGGTGGGTTCTAGGTAACCAGTCATCATCTTCATGATTGTGGTCTTGCCTGCGCCGTTATGGCCAAGCAGACCAACAATCTCACCGGGACTGATCTCGAACGACACATTGTCGACCGCTATGAAGTCTCCGTATTTTCTGGTCAGTTTTTCAATGTTGATCATGGGCAATCTCCTCAGACTGTTTTGCTAACAGGAAAAAACTCCCGCTGGAAAAACTGGGAAACAGCTAAATCAGGGCAGGGGTTGCAGAAAGTCTCGCAGCAGTTTTCCGCAGATGCGGAACGGGACCTGTGCAGCCGGAGCCGGGATGCTCTGTCAATGCACAGAGTTTCCAGCAAAGGAAGCAACCGGCGAAAATAATAAAGACAGTGGCGGAAAAGTCAAGGGGAGGAAGAGATTTTTTTGAGGCATTCATTCTCAAAAAAAGTTGCCATGCAGACCGCTACGTAACGGGGCTGTCTGCAATGGCTTGTTGAAACAGAGTTGAACGTTTACTGTGGAGCCAGAATTCGGCTGCGCTTATTTTTTCCCTTGTAGTCCATCAAGAATGCCGTTGATAAAGCTCACTGCTTCTGACTCAGCGTAGCGTTTAGCAATCTCTAATGCCTCATTGATAGCTACAGTGGCAGGAACATCTTCTCCGTGCAGCATCTCATAGGTAGCAATGCGGAGGATGTTACGATCTACTGCTGCCATCCGCTCCACTCGCCAATTGTGCGAGCAACTGGAAATGGCACTATCTATTTCCTGCTGTCGGTCACGGATACCATTGATGAGCTGAAGAGCATAAGGTAGAGATTTGCTATCAGCCTGAAAATAGGTGCAAAACTCATCCAGTTTCTTTTCAAGAATATCTGGGGAACAAACATCTTTTTGCACATCTTGCCCGTACAGGAACTGGAGAGCCAGTTCCCGTGATTTTCTTCGCAGACCCATATTATAGCTGGTTAATCAGGCTAATCATTTCTAAAGCCGCCATCGCTACATCCGCGCCTTTGTTCCCTGCCTTTGTGCCCGCCCGCTCAATCGCCTGCTCAATAGATTCAGTGGTCAGAACTCCAAAAAGCACTGGAATGCCGCTGTCTAACATGACCTGTGCGCTGCCTTTGGCAACCTCGTTAGCAACAAAATCAAAATGAGGGGTTGCGCCCCGAATGACTACGCCAAGGCAGATAACTGCGTCGTATTTTGTCGAACGAGCCATTTTTTGAGTTGCCAAGGGAATCTCAAATGCGCCAGGCACTCGCGCTACGTCAATATCCTCATCCTTCACGCCGGAACGTACCAGAATATCCAATGCGCCTTCCAACAGCTTTTCGGAAATAAAAGAATTAAAGCGGGAAACAACAATACCGACTTTGCGCCCAGCTCCTTGCAGATCGCCTTCAATGAAATTTGCCATTATTTTGGGTTCCTATGATAATTCTTGTTGTTTTTTAAAATGCAAAAATTTCCTGTAAGCAGTTGATCATTTCAACCTGCGTGGTTTTGGAAAGTATGCCCAGCTTCTGAATCAGCCGTGTTTTGTCAACTGTTCTGATCTGATCAAGCAGGATTAGTCCTGTTTGTCCTTGAAACGTGCATTGAATTCTGCTTGGAAAAGTAAAACCTTTGGAAGTCATGGGCGCAACAATGACTGTCTGTAGACCGGACATTTCATCTGGGGAGATGACAACACAAGGTCTGGTTTTCTTGATTTCTGAACCTTTGGTCGGATCGAGCTGAACAAGCCATATCTCAAATCGATGGATTTCCGGCTTCACTACTCCCATTCCTCCTCTGAAGTCAGAGAAGCATCAAGCCATTCCTGATCTATTTGACAGGCTTCTGGAGATCGAAGAGCTTTTTCAAACTGCTCCTTCCATCCTTGCCGAGCTTTTTTGACCGGCTTGATCAGCAGTCCCTCTTCAAGCACGTGAAAAATCAGTTCGCTGTGTTGCAGCCGGGCTTGTTCGATAATCGTCTTGGGAATTCGCACCCCTTGGGAATTTCCTATTCTGATCAATGCAGCCATATCAACCTCCTATTTTCGATTTATGTAATTACATTATATATACAAATCGAAATACTGTCAACGCCTCCGATCAACTTGCTGCACGAGATAACTTTTTTGTATAATTAAGGAATTGTTAATCAATATAATATGTTTCAAACAACGACAATTGCTCCGCTTTCGGCGGCGTTTGCTCTTCATAAGAAGTGCTGAAGTTGGTGACAAGGGCCTCAAGCATTGGATTGCGGTTATCCTCCTTCGCGCCAACATGATAAAAATGTTCTCTGGTCAAAAGGTGGTAGCTATTCCAAATGGTATCAATAAAACGATTTGTTCTAAATTGATTGCTATGCCATGTTGAGAGAATAAACTTAGCCTCAGTTTCTGCAAGTATCTTTGCAAGTTCCTGCTCATGTTCCTCGCCCCAGCCATTAAAATAATCCGTATGGCGGTCAATATATGGAGGATCACAGTACAGCAGATCGCAAGAATCTGCTTCAGCGACTGTCATCGAGTAATCCTGACAGCGGAACTCGTAATCGCCTACAGCACAACTGTCAGCAATGGCTTGCACTTGGTTACTAATCTTGGTGATATAGGCTTGTGCAAAACGATTGGGCTTGCGACAGAACGGAACATTAAAGCCGCCTTTCTGATTGAAACGAATCATGCCATTGAAACAGGCGCGGTTCAGAAAAAGGAAATCTAAGGGATTGCCTTGCTGGTTGAATCTTTCTCGAACAGCGTAATAATATTCGCCCTCTGACCGCAATAATTCTGCGCCTTCTTTTTCTAAAAATTGCCTTGTGATGGGAGCAGTAATTTTTCCTTTGGCAACGGCTTGATAGAAGCGGATGAGATGCGGATTTGAATCCGCAAGCAATGCCTTGCGAGGTCTGACATTGAAAGCCACAACTCCTGATCCCATAAAGGGTTCAATCCAGCGACCGCTAAAATCAGCAGGAATAATGGCTTTTATCCAAGGAACCAATTTTGTTTTGATTCCTTGGCATTTGATAGGTGGCACTAATGTTCGACGAAGATTCACTATGAGTTCTTCTTTTTACGATGATGCTCATCATGACATTCTTTGTGCATTGGAATAGGTTTTCTGCCATCTCTTAATTCGTGATGAAATACAATTTCTTCTTCATCATCAAACCATTCCCCGCAATAGATACATGGGATGGTAGGGTTTTTCTTGAAATTCCTCTTCCATGAAGAACCTCCATCTTGTTTTGCTTGCTCCCGTGCGACCCAATTTTTCAATCTGTTAAGCAGTAAGTAATATATTCTCTCGTTATCTAGTAATTGATTGTTAGGAACCGGCTGTTCTTTTAAGAAGTTTTCCAGATCATCATCTGATTTAAGAATATTGCTTTCTTCAAGAAGTAAGCATTTTACTTTTTCAGTAAGATCTTGGTATTGCTCAGAGGATAATCCATCTGAAGTGCGCTTTATAGTCATTAATACTGATGATTAGCAAGTTGTAATTATCGACAGCAGCACCAGCAGTTACTGATGCTGCTTTTGCCTGCTGATTACGGCTCACCAACTACTGGCCCGGTCTCTTCTCCGTACAGCTCCAGCAAATGGCCCATTTTATCGCGCTTGCAGCGGAGGTAATCATTTGTCTCGCAGCCACAGAGAATTTCAATAGGCAGACGAGTCACGGCTTCTAAACCGTAACCTTCCAATCCTATAATTTTCTTTGGATTATTGGTCAGTAAGCGCATCTTGCGCACCCCAAGATCACGGAGAATCTGCGCCCCAATGCCGTAATCACGCAAATCCGGCTTGAAACCAAGATGAATATTGGCCTCGACCGTGTCCATTCCTTCCTCGTCTTGAAGCTGATAGGCCCGCAGCTTATTGATCAGGCCGATGCCCCTGCCCTCTTGTCGCATGTAGAGCACCACCCCCCTGCCCTCCTGATTCACCATCTGCATGGCCGCGTGAAGCTGCGACCCGCAGTCACAGCGGGCAGAACCAAAAACATCGCCAGTTAGACATTCGGAATGCACCCGAACCATAGTCGGTTCGTCTGGCTTAATATCTCCTTTAACCAAAGCGATATGCTCAAAATCATCGACCTCATTTTTATAGGCAACAATCTTGAATTCACCAGCATGAGAAGTAGGCAGACGCGCCTCAGCTACTCGCCGCACCAACACATCTTCACGTAGGCGGTAGGCGACCAGATCGGCAATGGTGACGATCTTCAGATCATGCTTTTCAGCGAATTTCTCTAAATCTGGCATCCGGGCCATAGTGCCGTCATCCTTCATGATCTCGCAGATAATACCGGCAGTGCGCATCCCAGCCAGCCGCGCCATATCGACGGAACCTTCAGTTTGACCAGTGCGTACCAGCACTCCGCCCTTGCGCGCCCGTAGCGGAAATATATGGCCAGGGCTGATGATGTCGCGGGGCGTGGCATCAGGAGCAACTGCGGCCTCAATGGTGCGGCAACGATCCGCAGCAGAAATGCCCGTGCTTACGCCGGTGCGGGCTTCAATGCTGATAGTGAAGCCGGTGCCGTAAGGCGACTGGTTATTCTGCACCATCATGGGCAGGCCGAGCTGCTCAATAATGTCTGGGCTGAGGGCAAGACAGATCAAACCACGGCCATGCGTGGCCATGAAGTTAATCGCCTCTGGTGTGACCGCCTCAGCAGCCATGCAGAGATCGCCTTCGTTTTCCCGGTCTTCATCATCCACAAGGATGATCATTTTCCCAGCCTGAATGTCTTGTATTGCCTCTTCAATAGAACTGACCGCCATGATGTGCTCCTGCTGAAAATCTTTATCTTTTTATCTCAGGAAGCCGTGCTCTGCCAAGAAAGCCGGATTGATTTTACTGACTTTGCCTTCTTCAGGGGATTTGGCTGAGAGCAGCTTTTCTACATATTTACCAATAATATCAACTTCGATGTTGACCTTGCTGCCCGGTTTGAGGCCACCCAAGGTCGTGACGGCCAAGGTATGCGGAATGATTGAAACCGAAAAGCGGCTGCCGCTACAAGAATTGACCGTCAAACTCACGCCATCAATAGTGATCGAACCCTTTTCTATGACGTACTTAGCCAGCTCCGGTTCCAGCGAAAAAGTGAAGAGAGTAAAATCACCGACTGCCTTACGCTCCTCAACTCGTGCCAAGGCATCAATATGCCCGCTGACAATATGCCCGCCTAAGCGGTCGGTGAGACGCAGGGCGCGCTCCAGATTAACCTTACTGCCAACTGCCAGTCCGCCCAAATTAGTGCAGGATAGGCTTTCCGGTGAAACATCTGCCAAAAAACGACGGCCGTGGATATTACGAGCAGTCAGGCAAGTGCCATTAATCGCAATAGATTCGCCTTCTTGCGGCTCGGTTAGATCAAAATCAGCCTCCAAGCAGAAGACCATACCGCCGCCCGCAGGCCGTTTCTCGACCACCTCGCCCAAGCCTTGGATGATGCCAGTGAACATCCTAAGCGCGCTCCAGTTTATCAGCAAGAGCAGTAAACTCTTCAAACTTGCGCTGATGCTTGAAATTTTTATGAATTGAAGCCACAGTGCGGTAGGTGTCTGCCGCCTTCAGGTTATCGCCCATTTCCCGATACAGCTCGGCAATGACTGCTAAGGTTTCAACCATCCCTTTTGGATCCTTGGTAAGCTGATAATGCTCAACCATATCAAAGGCGTATTCCAATGCTTTATCAAATTCGCCAAGTTTGCGGTGCGCGGCTGCCATCTTTTTATTCAGCGCGAGAATAGAAAAGGAATCACCCTCTTTCTCGCAGATAGCATAAGCCCGCTTGTAATGCTCCAATGCAGCGGCATATTCCTGCCGCTCTAAACAGACATCGCCGAGCCGGTCTGAGGCATTGGCAATACCTGCTTCATCGCCCTGCTCTTCAAAACCTTTCAGGGCATTATGAAACGCCATTGCCGCCAAGGCATATTCGCCCTTTTTAAACTGCTCGCGGCCTTCAAGGTAATCTTGCTTGGCTGGGTTGTTTGCTGCTGCCGCTTTTTCTGGATCAGCCGGGCCAAGGGAATCAAGTGGATGAGTAAATGTGGATGACATATATTTTTTCTCCGTGATGCTGAGATAATGTACGTTTCAGACAGGCAAAAAACCATCATCAAGAGCCTGTTCAAATGACCAAGGGCAATTTTCTGGAAACGTGCTTTTCGGCAAACCTGTTTTCTTGGCTGCACCTGTGCGGGCGTATTTGTAGGCCCGTTCTATAGATTCAGGCAATTTTTGCTTTAAGCTGGGGTTGTCCGCCAAAGTATCTTTGAGCTGCTCCCGCTGCTCCTCAATAGTGTACCGCCAGCTATTGCCTTGGTATCCAGGCTGAAATTGCCATTTGAGGAGATGAAGAAAAAGAACTGTCAGCCGATTCACCAATTCGCGTTGCAGACTTCTCCCCATATCTTCTATTTCCTCAGCAAGATGCTCCTGATCAATTTCAGCAAGCTGTCCAGCTCGAAGTAATGCCGCTTGCTGCATTATCCAGCCAAAGAAATCAGCAGAGTGGAGGCCATCGTTCATTTTTCAACGGACAAAATTTTGTTTATTTCCTGCATCAGCAGAGGAATATCTTCTGTTGCCACGCCCCAGACAATATCTATATTTACACCAAAATATTCATGTATCAGTCGGTCTCTCATGCCAGCCATTTTTTTCCAAGCAATTTGGTCATGTTTCTCTCGCAGCTCTCTTGAAATATTTTTGACTGCCTCACCAATAAGTAGGCTGACTTGAGCAATCGACACTTTCGACAGCGTATAAATAATAAAAAAATCAACTTGATACCCAAACCTGAGTGTCGAATGTCTTTATACAGGTACTTAATTTCGAGATTTCTGATTATTGAATCCTGCGTTTTGAGATCAGAAAGAAAATCGTCATAATTCATCCCTGCAATATATGAAGAAATTTTTTTTGATGCCTCCGATATATCAAAGAGGAACGCCTCTTCTGTCGCTTTAGACATACTCCAAAGTCTCTTCGATTGATTTGGCAATGCTTGGATTGCGAATAGACTTTAAACCAGCCGAGGTAATCACATCAGCTTTTCTGCCAAGCAGGAATTCAAGATATTCTGCAAACTCGATAAACTTTAGACCGATTGGCTTCTCAAGCTCGGCAAAAATATCAATATCGCTTTGGGCATTCTGAGTGCCAAGCGCGTAGGAACCAAACAAAGCAATTCTTTTTAGACCAATTTTTTTGACGAAGAATGAATAATGTTCTTTTAGTTTCGTTATTATCTGATCTTTTGTCAGCATAAGCACCGTCTTCCTCTGTGAAAACTAATATCTTTTATCGATTGAGTATACGCTAACGTTTGGCATTTCAAAGCAATTTCCTATCAGCCCGATTTAATAATTATTAAACATAATGCCTTTAAAATTAGCACTATTCGTTAAATATTTTATGTGTTGCCAACTGGCCTTTTTTATTTTTCAATTAATTTTGCAGCACCTCGTACTTTATTCCAAATATTTCTTTAAAACCAGTTGTTTCTGCTTTAGAAGTTGCTCCAGTTGTTTCTTTAATTCAGATATTTGGTTTTCAAGTTTTTCTATTTTCTGGATAATTCGTTTTTGAGTGTCAATTGAAGGAACATTGGCATTAAGATTTTTTAAGTTTTGAACAGATAAACCTGGTTGTGCTCTTCCGGTTGCGTATTGATTTAAGTTTAGGTATTTTAATTCATAGTACAACCAAACAACATCAATATCTTCATTAGGAGTAACAACAATTGCATGTTCTGTTGCATGAAAAGCACCTTCTACTAAATGCACATTTCCACATAATGCCCCCTGTCTGCCAATTAGGGGATACTTCCCTTGATGTGTGAATATTTTGGTATAACCTCTTAATCCATTTCCTCCATAGCAAGGATATAGCTCAGTTCCGTTTTGAGTATTTATTTCAGAAGCAGAGACGAACTGTCCTGCTTTCATCTCGCATATATCACCTAATTTTTTTAATTTCTTATCCTCATAATCATTCGCCACAAAAGAATCTATTTGCTCTCTATACTCAGAGATTTTTTTATTGTATTCAGCTTCATTCTTTTCTAATTGTTCAATTTCAGTAACAATCTTCTCCTGAATGTTTTTTGGTGGAAGGGGTAGTTTAAAGTTAGTAATAGTTTCACTAGACATTTCAATTTGTCCGCTCTGGCCAAGTGCTAAACTTTCGAGTGTTTTAAATCCAATTGCTCCAAAAACATTAAGGACAAATTTGGGATTTATAATTTCCTGATTCAACCTTACTATAGTTATGTGACTGTCAACAACGAAATCACCTTCAAAATCAAAAAGTGTTACCCGTCCGGCTGTTCCTACTCCTGATGAGTTTAATAACAAGTCATTCTTTTGTAGTTTTCTTTCATCTAATATATAATCAGCACTTGCATAATGCTTTTCAGTAAAATCAAATTCATAGTAACCTCTTGCTTGTCCCGATTTAATTATTTGGATATTTGATTTTCCGTATTTTGGTGATTTTCCTCTTTTTATCAGTAATGAAATATTTCCTAGTCTGGCTTGATTGTATTTACTATGGAATACTACTTTTTTTTTAACCGCCAACGAAATTGATTTTTCAAATTCCACACGGTCAAATGTCATCATATCCACCAAATCATGCTGGCTGATGTTTTTTTGTAACGATTCGGCAATTTCAAAGTCGTATTCGCCTTTAAAAATCTTGTAGATATAGGTACTTGCTTTATCAAAATTTTCAAACGCATTGGCATCGTACAAGCTAGTACACTCATCAATGGTTTTCTTCCGCTGTATCGGGTGTATTCCTTCGCTTCCCCGGCGGTAACTGAACTCGTATCCAAGAAATTGTTTTTCGGCATCTTTTTCGCCCGATTTAACTAGTACAATCCGTTGCGGATAAGCCATTATAAAATAGAACAGTTTGTCGAGTTCAATGCTAAGTATGGCATTAGCTTTTTCCTGTTCATTTTTGGTTTTTATTTTTTTGTGGTACTCTTTATAAAGCTCGTGTTTCTCAATGGTTTTGTTTGGCTGCTTTTGAATCAGTGTAAGATAATCGTTAAAAGTAATGCCTTCCCATACTTTGGTAATATATTTGCTTACTGGTTTTTCAATTCCATTAATAGTAGCATCTTGCTGGTTTATAGCAATTTTATCAACCGATGCACGAATATTCACCCAATCAGCATTGTTCCTGCGACGTAAGAACAGGATAACTGTATTGGTTCCGGTAGCCATAAATGTATTATTTCCCAATTCGGTAATGGCAATAATTTCAAAATATTTAAATATAATCTCCCTTGTCTGGCTGTATATTCCTGAATTGCTTAAAATACTACTAGGTAAAATAATACCTGCAATACCGCCATCTTTCAGTAATTGTTTGGTACGTTCGATAAAAAGGCATTCTATTTCGCTACTTTGGTCGGTAAGCCGCGCATACAGGTCAAAAGCATTTTTTGCTTTTTCTTCTTCCATCATTGTGCCTCTAAATGCCGATACCGAGTAAGGCGGATTCGACACAACCAAGTCGAACTGCTTATTGTCTTGCGGATAAGTTTTATCTGCAATTTTTAAAAAGTCTTTAAATTCCTTTGATGTCGAAAAATCGCCCAAACCATCACCATGTATAACTTTAGCC
Source organism: Candidatus Electronema sp. (assembly GCA_026645415.1). Lineage (GTDB taxonomy): Bacteria > Desulfobacterota > Desulfobulbia > Desulfobulbales > Desulfobulbaceae > Electronema. Next base: position 23,536 of record JAPEVH010000016.1, on the reverse strand, counting down.
AAACCATCACCATGCAAGTAACAGCTTACCTTAGCCGTTTTTACCAAACGGTAGTCTTTTTCTATGGCATACACGTAATCCTTTGCCCAGTCAAACTGGTCGTTTTTCCATTTTTTAATGGCTCTTGTTGTGGTGGGGGTATATTTGTTCTCATCCAACGAATCAATGTATTTTTGCACATCTTCCATTGATTCAGTAACAAAATGACCGCTACCAGCTGCATAGTCAATTATTACAGGGAGCAAATCGTTTTTGTTGCCTTCCTGCAATTTACGTTCAGTAATTTCGTTGATTGGAATACTGCGTAGAATAAACCGTGCAATGGGAACAGGTGTAAAAAATTGACCCGATTCCTGTTTTAACCCGGTAGTTAAAAGTAGCTCAAAGAAATCGCTTAAAAATTGTTGGCGATAATTATAGCGTAATTTGAATTCCTGTAGTAATTCAACAATTTCTTTTACAACTTTTGCATTTTCATAAAACGAATCATCATCATAAACTTCCTTTATTGCAAATTCGTTGTTCTTCTTTAAACGTATTTCTGTCAGAATACTCTTAAACTCATCCCTAAATTTATCGTCTAGTTGCCCAAAACGTTTATCAAGTTCATTATCACTAATGTCTGTAACATTTTTTTCGAGCAATTCTCTCATCCCCTTATTGTACAGATCTGTAAGCCTTTTCTGAAAGGTGATATGAGTATCTTTTCCTTCAAACCACTGAAATTCTACTTCATCAGTATCGTTTTTTGAATATTCATCAACAATTTTACATAAAAATAATGTGAATATTTTATTGAAAGCATTTGGTTTGTCGGAAACTACGTTATGCCGTAGAATTTCAAGAAAACGATTAAAAATAAAGCTACTATGTTCTTGCCTCAATTCTTTTAGATTACCTTTCAAAATAGCTTTACTTTGGTATTCATAAGGAACAGCCCAATTTTCAAAAATACCGTTGGTTTTAGGTAGTTTGTTCCAACGTTCAAATAAATCTTTCACATTACCTGTTTGACGGTAATCTTCTTCAATTTTTACGATTACGTTTTTGTAATTGGCTTCTATTTTTTCAAACTCCGAAGCATAAAGCATAAGTATGTCAGCGTTTTTATCCTGCTGGAAATAGGTAAATAACTGACCTCCGTCTTTCTCTATTTTTTTAAGTTCCTTGTCAAATTCCGCACCCCATGTTTTGCATTCAATCATCAGGTAAGCAGTCCCATCATTTCGAGAAACTAAAATATCTAATCTGCCACTTGTCCCATGACCTGTTGCCCAAGTTTTTTCGAGCGTAATACTTTGCGGTTGATAGCCTTTTTCAAGTAATCTGTTTACACACTCCAATACTACCCAGTTTTCAGCATGAGAAAAATTTTGTGTTGTTTTGCTTTCTGCCTTTATCTTGTCACCAAAATTGAAATTTTCTTTTTCAAAATCAACTTGGATTTCATAATTGTCAGATTTTGAATATTTTTTATAAAAAATACCAGTCGTGTTTTCCTTAGGTTTAAATCCTAACACTTGTATATTTTTTTTTGTATTCATATTATTTCATTTTTGTTTGTTTAATATGCTCTTCTTGCAGGTATTTTTCTCAGGATCAATTGCTGTAAGAGCAATCTTTTTCAATATCATTCCCACAGACAAGTCACAGCTTATTCAAGGCAGCATCAAGCATTGCTTTTATCCATTTTTTTCAAGTTCAGGAATAAGTAACTAAGCAGAGCTGAAGACTATGTATAGCTGCTTAATTATATTTTCCGCATATCCTGCACTGCCTCTGTCGCCAAATCAGCCACAGTCCTTTTCACCGGCTCGCCGCTCTCATATATAACGATCTCAGCCTGATCCTGTTGCAAGCCCATGATTTGGAACAGCACTTCTTTTGCTTTAATTCGACCGAGCAACTGGGCTGTCAAGCCGCGCACGGTTGGATTTTCATGGTCAAGCAAAGGAAAAAGCGAATAAAACGGAATACTGCGGACAAGATCAGGACGAATCGCCGCAATTTCAGCTAACCCATGCAGCGCAGCTTCACGGGTGCCTTCATCGCCGATAAAGTTAAGCAAATGACGGGTAAAGGCTCCAAAAATGTCAGTGCGGGCCGCAATAATCGCACCAATAGCCTCAACCATACCCCACGGCATGGAGGCCGAATCTGAGCAGGCTTCAAAAAGCCGGTGCAGCATATCCGCTATCGGGCCGGGTTCACGGGTGGCCAGCCGAGCACCAATTTGTCCAGTTAGCCAAGCAATTTTATACCGTTTTTCTGGCGCAGGTTCGTAAAGCAACTTTTGGAGAAAACGAAGCGTGCGCTTGTCATCAAAACTCAGATCAACCAAAGCATCAACATCACCTGCCTCGGCAAGCTGCCTAACTAACGGTTTGCTGGCCTTCTGCCTTGTGCGCTTGGGATCACGGACAGGTTCCAGCGGCGGTGCTGCGACTCTGCCCCCTGCCGAGATCTGAGATTCAGCCTCTTTTTTCTTCGCAAAACGAGCAGCTACCTCAGCAATATCTTTGTGGAGGCGGACAAAGTAAAGAATGCCGCGCACCGCCCGGCCGTCCAAATTTCGCTTGGGACAAATCTGATGGGTAACATTGTCATAATCTTCAACGATGCCAGTTAAATAATCATCTTCTGGGATTAATTCCCAAGCCAAGTCCCACTCGTCGCCGCAGGCAAAGACCAAACACTCGACCATAGCCGCGCCAATATTGTGCCCAGTGGCCTCGCTGACATAAACCGCACCACACTCGCAACGGCCAGCAGGAAATTCCTTCATGGTCCGCTGCACAGTCTCGGAAGGTTTTCCGACTTCCATGCCACAGAACGGACACCAAGGCCGACTATGCTGCTGTTTTTCCGCCATCGTTACTGCTCCAATTTGCCATTCAATCCTTGGACAAAACGGGGATCAACCGAATAACCTAGATCTTGAGCACGTTCCAGATGTCGCTTGGCTTCTTTGTATTCCCCTTTAAAATACAGGGCTACTGCAAGATTATTACGGGCCATGCCGCTATCTGGCTCTAATTCCACTGCCTTTCTTGCTGACTCTACAGCGCGCTCGTCTTGCTCCAGCATGGTGCAAACAGAGGTCAGGTTGATCCACGCGGTGAGCAGATAAGGATCAATCTGGATAGCCTTTTCGTAGCACTCAAGAGCGGCCTTTGCATTGCCCTGCTGCTTACGAATCAGACCAATATTAACATGCGCTTCCGCCATTTTTGGAGTAATAGCCAAAGCCTTCTCATTTAATTTCAAGGCACGTTCAACTTCGCCGCGATCAAAATAAATTGCACCAAGGTTGATATAGCTCTCTACTGAATGATCATCAAGTTTGATCGCCTGCTCCAACTCGCAGATCGCCTCATCTATACGACCAGCTTGGCGATACAACAAACCAAGCGTGTGGTGGGCAATAATATTACTTGGATGCTCCTTACAGATTTTTTCCTGTTCGGTAATGATAGTCGCAATTGATATTTCGCTTTGTTTTTGAGACATCTTGTTTTCCTTGCGGCAAAAATGAACGCGCATCCAGCGCGGCAGAATCGTTTTTTCGAGACTATAGTCACAAATGGAAATGAGGCAAGGGATAATAGCAGAGAGCGTGTTTTTCTGCAAGAGAAGCGCAGTCTACTGCTAAAACCAATCCCTTGAATTGGCGAACTTATGCTGAAGACGAGACTTCTCACAGACAGGAATAAAAAAGCCCGACGGATTGTGTTCCGACGGGCTTAAAAACGCTTGAAAAGCGTAAAATGTCTGGCTCCCCGGGACGGACTCGAACCGCCGACAGGGTGATTAACAGTCACCTGCTCTACCAACTGAGCTACCGGGGATTAATTACTATTGACAGATTTTTTGGCTCCCCGGGACGGACTCGAACCGCCGACAGGGTGATTAACAGTCACCTGCTCTACCAACTGAGCCACCGAGGATTATTCTCTATCGTAAGATGACCATATTTAGCATTCTGGCCTAAAAAAGTCAAGAAAAAAATAAAACATCTTGCATAAACCAAAAAGAGGAGGTATATTTAGTCATCTGATTTGTCGGGGCGTAGCGCAGCCTGGTTAGCGCGCCTGCCTTGGGAGCAGGAGGTCGCAGGTTCGAATCCTGCCGCCCCGACCATTTCTGTTTATAGTTTCAAACTATATCTTTCTTTTTCCTCATTTTTCTTTTCAGCTACAAAAGTTGTTCTTGGAACTTGTTATTCTATTGGTACATCCTCCATACCTTCCACTAAAGGCAACAGTAATTCTGCCAATTCTTCAAAGCTCTGGTCTAAAGGCGCATGACCGCGCAAGCCAATTTCATAGACGAGATCCTCTTGTTCGCCCTGCACATAGCCAGACCGCCATTTTTTTCTAGCCTCCGCCATTGCTTCTTTCGGCGACTGCGTCATTTTTTTCCAAGCCTTAGCCCAAGCCAAGCTTGTTTCTGGGTAAAAATGAAGCGGCTCGCAGCAACCCTGTTTAAAATGCTGAATGAGCTTAACGAGTTCTGTTTCAGGGTCGCTTACCTCGTGAAAGCAGATCATCCTGTCTTTTGCCGCATGAACAGAACGCTGTTGAATCCTCGTAGGCTCGTGGAGAAGTAGAGCCAGATGATGAATCCACAGATCAAGAAGATCTCTAGCCTTCAAATTAGCAGGCCGAAAAGTGACTCGACCGCAGCGACAGAGTGAGCTTAGTCGGCCTGTGAGTCGAACTCCTTCAATAGATAAGCTGAGTTCGATAGGGTCTATCGGCTGACTAAGAAATGGCTCCACTTTTCCAGCTAATTCTTCCGCATCGGCCTTTAATTTCTGATGCAGGAACTGGCCGAAACAGCCATTCGGTAGGCCGCCCGCAGCCAGTCGCCGGTGCAAAGGCACGGTGCAATCTGCTCTGCCATTGTGTAATTCTAGTAATATCTCGTTGGTAAAATTATACTTTTCTAACTCGTTTAATTTAAACGCCTCGCTTTCTGGTAAAATCAAATTCTCTGCTGGAAACGTACGCAGATTAAGCCGATGTTCCAGAAAAAAGCGGACTGGATGCCGCCAGAAGCGGACAAGCTGACTAAGCTCTATCTGCCGCTCCCACTGTTCAAGTTGCGGCAGAGGGTGGCTGGCAAAGACTGGAGTCGGATTACTAGAGATAGGCAGCCATTCTGTTCGATATGAGGCAATGTGCGAATTTTCATCGTTAAAGCAGTGACGGCTGAACGGCTGGAGCGGGTGCTCAACGGTCAATAACTCAGCAGTAGTTTTTGGACGTTTGACAGTGACTGTCAATAATTCGTCAGATTTTTCATCTTTTATCTGCCAACCTCGGCTGATATAATCGCGTAGCTCTGCAACTACTACTGAAGGCGGCCGGGCCGCATTATCGCGCTGGTCATGACCAAGCCAAGATATGATAAAATAGCGACGAGCTGAAAGAAGGGCTTCTAAAAATAAATAGCGGTCATCGTCGCGACGGTTGCGGTCACCCGGCAAACGGTTTTCTGCCATGAGATCAAAGGCGGGCGGATGCTGTGATCGGGGAAAATCAGCATCATTCATGCCGAGCAGCCAGATTACCTTGAAAGGCACGGAGCGCATCGGTACCATGTTGCAAAACGTGACCCGGCCAGCGAGAAAAGCCTGTCCACCTGCTGGGGCAGCTAAAAGCCGCTGAAAATAACGACGGACAACAGAAAGACTAAGGGCTTGTTCAAATCCAGCCCGGCGGCAGTTTTCCAAAAAATCAGCAATGCTTTGCCGAAGCAGAAGTAGCCCTTCTTCGTACTCGCGGCTGTCGCTGTCAAGAAAACGGCTAATCAGGCGGAGCAAGATTCCAGCCCATCCTGCGGGTGGAAGCGGCCGAGTGGTCTGGCGGCGGAGTCGCCGCAAACTACGGATGAACTCAGCCAAGCTGCCCAACCAGCTCCCGCCCTCGCTCAGGCCGCCACTGATTGGCATAATGCCTTGCCACGGCTCATCTATTTTCCCTGTTAGACAGCCGAGCAAAAGTCGATCTAACCCCGCCTCCCAAGTATGGAGCGCATCCTGTTTGCCGTGTTGCCGCTGTTCAAGCCCCCAGCGAATGCCTGCTCTTGTGATCATCTTCCGTAATAAAGGCACCTCTTTTTCACTCATTCCACAGCGGGCGAGAATGACTGGATTTTCCAGCACGGCGGCCACTTCTGGGGCTGTACAACGACTGCTCATCAGGTGAAGTAAACCAAGAAAGCCCTCAAACACGGGCTGCTCCTCGCGGCGAGACTGATCAGCAATAGACCAAGGAATACGCAATCGTTGTTCTACAGAACCGAAAACGCCAGCCACCGCAGGTGCATAGCGGCTAATGTCTGGGGCCATAACTAAAATATCTGCTGGTTTCAGGCTGGAATCAGCAGCAAAAAGATCAAGCAGACGGTCATGCAAAACTTGAATCTCTCGCATTGGGCTGTGGCAGGAATGGAAAGAGATGGAGCGATCATCCAAGCTGAGGAGGCTCTCTGTCTCTTGCTCATTGCCTCGGTCGCGCAATTCGAGAATGTCCGCCTGAACTTGGCCAAGGAGCCTATCTTGTGGTGGGATTTCGTACAGTTCTTGTTCCTCAGCGGTAGGATTCATCTCCATCAGCATTTTGAAAAACTCCCGGCCCAAGCCGCCCAGCGAGGCAAGGAGCGGATTCCCAGAGCTGTAATAGGAACTAAGGTCAGCGGTCTTACGTCTGCGCCAACCTTGCCGCCGGAGGGCAATCAGGCGTTCTGGCATGATGTCATCCCATGATTCACGACAGGGGCTAAAGTGAAAAATGCGGATGTCAATATGCCTGCTCACTCGGCGAATCACCTCTAAATAAGCTGGAGCGAGCGAATTAATGCCAAAAATGCAGACCCTTTTGGGCAACCCTTCGGTGCGCAAGATACCTTTAGCTGATGCTTGGCGGAAGCGTTCCAGCACTCCCGCACGGTGCTTACTCTCGCCACCCTCAGTGAGCTGCCGCCAAAGTCGGGCCTGCCAGTGCTGCTCTTGTCCTTTTTCCCATGCTAAGGTCATTTCTGGCCGGTAAACAAGATACTGATCAAATAAATCCGTAATTTTCTCGGCCAATTGAAAACGTCTACTCCCGTCGCTGTCCTCGCGCAGATAGCCGCTGATGACCTGCGGCGGGTCAGGCAGATGATCTAATTCGTTTAAAATGCGCCAGAGCAAAATTTCACGACTGAATTCGCTTAAATCAGGTAACCCACCAAGGGTCTTAGCAAAAAGGCTCCAGATAAAAGAAGCAGGGAGCGGAAAAGAGATATTGGCACAAACGCCTGTGTGCAAAGCAATTTGCTGGGAAAGCCAGCGGGCCATGCCCGGATTCTGCACCACGATAATTTCTTGCGCAAGCGGGCGGCTAACTGGTTTAGTCAGCACATCGCAGAGCGCGATCAGTAAATTTTCAAGGCAGTTAGACTGACAAATTTGCATGGATAAATCTTATTCGCTAGAGAGACATTCGTTCATGTAGCCACGATCAGAAGGCAAACCAAAAAACAACAGTTCATGGATACGAGAGTTTTTTTATTTATTGCACACGGAAATATTAAGATGATTACAGATAATATTGCAAAAAAAGACTGGGCAGGACATCGTACAACTATTTCATTTTTTAGTAAAAAGATAATCGGACATTAAAAATGCCTACTTTCTGACTATATCGCCCGAAAAAATGGGTTTTTTGACCTATTGTCTGGGCACAGAAAATATGGCATCCTGATAATGCAAGCAGGGAATACTAAAGTGACTAGTAGATTGCTTGTCGTGCCGTGCAAAAATTAGGACAAGTTCATTCCGCCTCCTTCGAGTCAGCTCCGAAGTTCAGGAAAGAGACTGTAATCCGGGGCCAACAGGTCCCGGATGTTCCAAGACGGCAAGAAAGCGTTTTTGCTTGTACTGAAAATATGTCGGTTTTTACAAGCTGTTGTTGATAGTTACTCTTCATCTCTTTAGCCTCCTCTCCGGCTGTCGTAGCCCTTCTTCTCCTCTTCCTACGGCAGCCGTTTTTTTATTTTCCATTCTCTATACTCCAGTTCTAAAAAAACAATTTGTCTTTTGGTCACGTTTTTTTAATTTTTCGATCAAAATATCTTGACATTACTAGAATGTGAGTTTTATAGTTGCAGCCGGGCTTGAAGTAATTAACAATTTATCAGGAGAATTCCATGAAGAAATTGTATTTTGCTGTCCTGCTGATGCTTTTTTTTGCAACCACTGCCTTTGCTGAACTTAATATCAATACCGCATCCAAAGATGAGTTGAATGGATTGCCAGGCATTGGTCCAGTTAAAGCAGAAGCGATTATCAAGTATCGGGACGAGAAAGGTCCTTTCAAAAATATTGAAGACCTAAAAAATGTTTATGGTATTGGAGATAAAATCTTCAACCGACTCAAGAGTGAGATAAGCGTTGCTAACCCGGAAGCAGCTCCAGAACAAGACAAAGCTGTAAAGGACTCTGTATCAGCAACTAAAAGCGAAACAAAAGAGCAAGCTGCTGCTGAATCCGAGAAGAAAACGGTAAAGCCAGCTTCTTCCGCTGAAACAAAAACTGAGAAAAAGCCTTGATCTCTTGATTAAGGATGAGTTGGAAGGAAGAGTAGTTTCTCTTTCTCCTGCCGATAAAAGGGGAAATGCGGCAGAGAAGCCACTGTGCAATGCTGTCGCCCCCAAGCTCTAAGCTGACTGCGAGCTGGAAAAATCTGATCTCGCCCAGTGATAATTTTGTGAGTATAGATATCTGGCATATCCTCTAAGGAGTTGTGACATAGTTCGTGTAGGTACTTCAACTCTTCATGTAATGCCTCGCAAGTACGCTGCGGTCTTCGGCAGAAAAAATCGCGTGCTTCATTGCGGCTGTCAAACATTGAGAAATAAAAATTATCTATTTTCTCTGCTGACAATCCTTGCAGCATATCCTCGAAAACCTGCACTGGTATCCCCTGCTTATCATCAACAGGCCGTAGGGTTCCACCGATGGCTGTTGATGATTCAAAATGCAAACTGGAAAAAATCCCGCCTTGCTGGGCCAGCCAAGCCGCAACCCAAACCCCCATTGACCACGCTAACAAATGAAGCTTGTCTCTGTCGAGAAGCTCGACGAGGACAGTATCATTTAAGCTGCTGTAATCGTAGGTCATAAACACATCTATCCTGCCGAAATCTATTGCTGTAAAAGGTTCCGGCCCCATTCCCCAACCAGCCATAAAGAGGAGGCAGTCACTATAGCCGTTATGTCTGAGCCAACAACTCTTCATTCCTGCACCACCGCAGCAAGTTGTTCTGCTAAACCATCCAACTGCTCTTCTTGCATAGCTGCACTTAAAGAAAGTCGAAGCCGGGCTGTGTTCGGCGGCACAGTTGGCGGTCTGATCGCATGAACCCACCAGCCTTGATCGCGTAAGCGTTCAACAGCGGCAAGAGCCAATGCAGACTCGCCAAGCAGCACTGGCACGATCTGACTTGCACCACCAGTTGCAATATTAAAGATACACAGTTTATTACGCAATTGTTCAGCCATTTTTGCGAGTCGAAGACGTTCCTCTCGCATTGCAACAATCTTTGGCAAGATAAAGTTGAGCCAAGCAATATTGATTGGTGGCAGAGCAGTGGTGAAAATAAAAGAACGGGCTGTATTGATTAAAAAATCGCAAAGCATCTGGCTGCCAACAACAAAAGCACCTTGGCCAGCATAGGCTTTGCCAAAAGTGCCAATAAGAAGATCTATCTGGTCCAACACTGCCTGTTCTTCTGCTAGACCTAAACCGTGCGCCCCGCGTACGCCAACAGCATGGGCCTCATCAACATACAGGACAGCTCCGTATTTATTTCGTAATGCTGTTAGTAGGCGCAAATCAGCACAGTCCCCATCCATGGAAAAAATGGACTCAGTGACAATAAAAATCAAGCCGGGTTGATCATTATGCTGCTGAAGCAGTTTTTCGAGTCGCTCATAGTCAAGATGGGGATAGCGGATCACCTTGGCATCAGAGAGCCGCAGACCATCAATAAGACTAGCATGACAGAGTTTGTCGGCTAACACCAAATCACCTTTACGGAGCAGGGCTGGTAAAACACCGCTGTTGAGTTGCCAGCCGGAATTAAAGACCAGTGCGCTTTCTTTTTCGTAGAGCTGGGCAAGCGATTGCTCCAGTTGAGAATATATTGCCCGACTACCAGTGATGAGACGAGATGCCCCGCTACCAAGGGCTTGTTTATGATCAGCAATGCTGGCGTAGAACTCTTCTAAAAGGCTCACATTGCCAGCAAGTCCTAAGTAGTCATTACCAGAGAGATTAAGGTATTGTCGACCGTCAACTTCGATTCGTCCAGCAGCAAGAGGTTGCACAGAAATAATTTTTCGCCGTAATGCTTGACGGTCAATACTGTGGAGCTGTTCTTGTAGGCGAAAAGCAAACGGATTCATTTTTGTTTAAAAGACACGCTGAGGGTATTGAAAACCTTCATGAAGGTAACTGACTGAGAAAGCAGGGTGGAATATTTGTTCAAATAAAGAGCCGATATACCCGGCGGCGGCAAGTCCCTTTTTAAGGGCACCAGAAAGCTCCCCGGCTTGCGCAGCGCGTGGGCGGTGTTCCGGAAAAATATTGGCAGGATACAGAAAGAGGGCGTACAATAATAGTATCTTGAAATTCATCACATGTGACGATAAGCTGATAAAAAAAGTCAGAAGGAAGATGTTCGGGTGCCTGTTTATAACCCGATTGAATTTGAGGATCTGCAATGAAAGCTGCTGCCTTTTTGGCCGAAGAAGAGCTTATAAGAAAAGCTGCTTTTGCCACGCGCCCTGTATTCATATCTGGAGGCTCACGCGCTGACAGCGTGAACAAAGGCACCCTGAACGAAGTCGAATTTAAAGAACCGCGCTCGCCCCTTCCTCAGCCCCGGACAAAACTCTCCGCAGGGCGGCAAACATTCCATGTCCCGGCTCGGCAGACTCCGGTGGTGGCAGGACGGTTTGTCGCTGCGCCAGCGTCGCTTCATCCACCTGCAATTGCAAAGCAGAGCTGCGGGCATCCATGCGGATCATGTCGCCATCCTGCACTTTGGCGATCAGCCCGCCTGCCAGTGCCTCTGGCGTGCAGTGAATGGCAAAGGGCACCTTGCCTGATGCGCCAGACAGCCGCCCGTCTGTGACCAAGCCGACCTTGTAGCCCTGCTCCATCAGCACGGCCAGCGGGGTGAGCAGCTTGTGCAGCTCCGGCATTCCATTGGCTCGCGGCCCTTGAAAGCGGACAACCGCGATCAGGTCACGATTCATCTGCCCAGCCTTGAAAGCCTGCTCCAGCTCGTGCTGGCTGCTGAAAACCATTGCCGGAGCTTCAACGCAGGTCTTTTCGCCGTCAGCCAAGGCGGAAATCTTCATAATTGCCCGACCCAGATTGCCGGACAGCAGCTTGATGCCGCTGACCGGGGCAAAGGGCTTTGCCAGCGTGGCAATGATGGCCGGGTCGCGGCTCTGCTCCGGCCCATCTTGCCAGACCGCTTTGCCCTCCGCCAGAACCGGTTCTTGCAGATACCTGCTGAAGCCCGGCCCGGCCACAGTCTGCACATCTTCATGCAGAAAGCCGCCAGCCAGCAGCTCGCGGATGAGCAGGGCCATGCCGCCTGCCTGCTGGAACGAATTGATGTCGCCTGCGCCGTTGGGATAAATGCGCACCAAAAGCGGCACGGCTGCGGACAGTTCGGCAAAGTCGTCCCAATCAATCAGAATCCCGGCAGCCTTGGCAATCGCCACCAAGTGCATGGTCTCGTTGGTCGAACCGCCAGTGGCGAGCAAACCGACCATTGCGTTGACAATCGCCTTTTCGCTGATGACCTCGGCCAGCGGCGTGTATTCGCCACCAAGATGGGTGATGGTGGCGACTCTATGGGCCGCAGCCTTGGTCAGAGCCTCGCGCAGCTCTGTCTCCGCATTGACAAAGGACGCGCCCGGCAGATGCACACCCAGCATCTCGGCCATGAGCTGGTTGGAATTGGCGGTGCCGTAAAAGGTGCAGGTGCCGGGACTGTGGTAGGCCCGCAGCTCCGAGGCCAGCAGCTCGTCCTTGCCGATCTCACCCTTGGCAAAGCGTTCGCGGATCAGATTCTTTTCCCGGTTGCCGATGCCGGTGGGCATGGGGCCAGCAGGCACGAGCAGCATGGGCAGGTGGCCGTATTGCAGGCCGCCCATGAGCAGGCCAGGCATGATCTTGTCGCAGACACCGAGCAGCAGGGCACCGTCAAAGACATTGTGCGACAGGGCGATGACCACAGCAAGGGCGATCACGTCCCGGCTCATCAGGCTCAAATCCATGCCCGGCTCACCTTGAGTAACTCCATCACACATGGCAGGTACACCGCCAGCAAACTGGGCTATGCCGCCTACTTCAGCCACAGCCTGCTTGATCAGGTCTGGATAGTGTCCTAAAGGCTGATGCGCGGAAAGCACATCATTGTAGGCTGAAATGATGCCGATGTTTGGTATTCGGTCATCAAGCAAGGCTGTATGGCAGGCAGGGCAGCCTGCAAGATCGTGAGCCAAGTTGCTGCACGGCAGTTTTTTGCGGAAAGGGCCGCTGCCTTTTGCTGCCGCCATTCGTGCTAGATAACTGCTACGGCTCGCTTTACTGCGTTCAATGATCCGGCGGGTGACGTGTTCTATGGTTGGGTGCATGATATTTTTGATGCAAATTATGGGGGAATTTGTTTATTAATGACGTATTGATAATGAACTAAACACTGCCAGAGCTTGCAAGTACCATACTTTTTTTGGAAAGAAATATTAAATTGTACAAATTTATCCTTGTCTATCAATATGAATATACAGTATATGTTTAGTCATGGAACAGCAGGAACGTCTTCAGAAAATTATTGCCCGTGCAGGTGTCTGCTCACGCCGTAAAGCAGAGGAGTATATCACTGCTGGGCGGGTGATGGTGGATGGTAGGCTTATCACTGAACTTGGATTCAAGGCCGACCCAAGTTTAGCACACATTACGATAGACGGTAAACCTATTCAGAAAGAAGAAAAAAAAGTCTATCTATTACTTAATAAGCCACCCGGTTATGTCACTACGTTGTCTGACCCGCAAGGTCGTCCTATTGTCACAGATTTATTGCCACCAGATATTCGGCTGCGGCTTTTTCCAGTAGGCCGTCTTGATTTAGACAGTGAAGGTGCATTATTATTAACAAACGATGGTGAACTAGCGAACAAGATTCTTCATCCAAAATTTGAGGTAAAAAAAACGTATGAAGCCTCAATGAAGGAATTGCCCAAGGATAGTGATTTAGAACGATTAGAGCAAGGCGTTATTGTGGATGGTCAAAAAACGTGGCCTGCTCAAGTAAAGGTGTTGAAGCGCACAAAGCCTACTGTAGTTGTTGAAATTATTATCCATGAGGGCAAAAAAAGGCAGGTGCGAAAGATGTTTCAGGCTATCGGGCATCCGGTGCTGCGCCTGCGCCGCACCGCCTATGGCGGTCTCAAGCTCGGCAGTTTGGCTCAAGGGCAATGTCGTTTTTTGACAGAAAATGATATTGTAAATATATTTTATTGATTATTTTGTAATAATTCCTTTACAATCAGAACGATACTGGCCATAATAAAAGTAAGGATTAATTTTGATTGTCGCACGTTGACGTTGTTAGCGTGCGATTTCAACAGACTGGCAGACCAAATTTGTTCTTCTGTAATATGAGGAAGTTGGCTGCTACAAGAGGAGAAAATAGCATAGCATGAACAAATCGGAACTGATAGAGGCTCTGGCTGAGAAAGTCAATCTGCCGGTGCGAGAGACCGCATCCGTGACCAAAACCATCATAGACACCATGAGCGAAGCCTTGGTCAGGGGCGATTCAATCGAAATTCGTGGCTTTGGTAGCTTCACGGTCAAAAAATACGGCTCCTACACAGGTCGTAATCCCAAATCGGGCGAGCAGATCAATGTAGCACCAAAGAAATTGCCCTTCTTTAAAGTAGGCAAAGACTTGCGCGAGCGAGTCGATGAGGCAATGCAGGAAAAGGATGACAAGTAATCCTCGGTAAAGTTGGGCGGTACTCAGCTAATGATGCCGCCCACTAAATCGTAAATATGAGCATCAGTGATTTGCACTTTTACAATATCGCCAGAGCTGGCCTCGCCATCATTAATATAAACGCAGCCATCGATCTCTGGAGCCTGAAAACGAGAACGTCCCTCTAGTAAAAGATCAGTTTCTTGGCTTACCCCCTCTACCAACACGTCAATTTCCCGCCCAACATAGTTTTGTAGTTTTTCTTGGCTAATTGTTGCCTGTAAAGCCATTACTCGCTCAAAACGTTCCTGCTTCACTTCATCAGATATTTTTGGCTCGAAAGTAGCTGCTGACGCACCCTCTTCATCCTCATAAGGGAAAACACCTACATGGTCGAGTTGCCATTCTTTTAAGGATTCTAGCAGTTCTTCTACGTCCTGTTCTGTCTCCCCTGGAAAGCCAACCATCAGTGTAGTCCGTAAGGCGCAGTCAGGTAGTAACTGGCGAATACGACCAACTAACTGGTGCAAATCCCGTCGTCCATAACGACGACCCATTCGCTTCAGCACTTGATCACTGACATGCTGAAATGGAATATCAAGATAAGGAACAAGACGCGGCTGGCTGGCCATCAGTTCTAACAGTTCCTCGCTGACAGAAGCAGGATAGAGGTAGAATAGACGCAACCAAGGGATATCGGTTTCTGCCAATAGCTGCTGAAGAAGTGCAGTTAGATGAGTCTCTGCATCAAGGTCATTGCCATAGGCTGTAAGATCTTGGGCGATCAAAGACAATTCTTTAACACCAGATTGACCTAAAGCGCACGCTTCTGTAACGAGATCAGCCACTGGCCTGCTCCGTAGATTACCTCGGATACTTGGTATCATACAGAAGGTACAGCGATTATTACAACCCTCAGTGATCTTGAGCCAACTCCGAAAAAACGGCGTGGACAGACGACGCGGCATCCCACTGTTGCTCAAAGAGCAGGAAGGCTGACGCAGCACAAGACTGGAGTTGCTTGGCATTTGCCTAACTAGCTCTGCGAGCTGCTGCTCATCGTCAATACCAACAAAAAGATCAACTTCCGGCAGTTCTTTTTGCAGTGTTACCCCATAGCGCTGCACAAGACAGCCGGTTACTACCAGTTTTTTCGTAGGATCAGCCTGCTTATATTCAGCTAAATGAAGAATTTCATCAATAGCTTCCTCTACTGCTGGGCGGATAAAACCGCAGGTATTGATCAAGAGGAGGTTTGCTTCAGTCGGATCTTCTACGGTCTGCCAACCATTGCTTTCAAGAGAACCGAGCATGAGTTCAGAATCAACCAAATTTTTTGCACAGCCGAGACTGGTGAGATACAATTTTTTCATGGTGGCAGACAGGATAGTGATGGTTGGATAATAGAGGCAATGTACCGCATGAAAGGCCACAGGGCAAGACAAAGCCGTGCTCCAATACTCTTCAGTCTTGCTCTGTGCTTCTTGGTGCAGTACATTATTGACATTTTGCTGCAATTAGCCCAAGTTCTAAAAAACAATACCCGCCTTAGCAATAATGGAATATTTTCTCCAGAATTTAATCAACGCCCTTCAGTGGGGTAGTTTTTACGCCGTTATCTCCATTGGTTATTCTATGGTCTACGGTGTATTGATGCTCTTTAACTTTGCTCACGGCGATATCTTCATGACTGGCACCTATATTGGTTGCGGTATTGCTACGCTATTGCTCGCCTTCCTTGGGCCAGTGCTGCCAAGCTGGGCAATTTTTCTCCTGACAGTAGCGATTACTATGTTTCTTGCCGCGTGGTTAGGAGTCTTTGTAGAAGTGGTTGGTTACCGTCCGCTACGCCATGCGCCCCGTGCTTCAGCAGCGATTACTGGCCTGATGATTGGCATTATTTTGGAAAATGGTAATTTGATTCTCCTAGGCACCAAGCGTCTGAGCTTTCCAGCACTCATCGAACCGCAGACTTGGCAGATTGGCGGAATTTATCTTACCAATGTTAAAGTGCTCATCATCTTGGTTTCGTTGATTCTCATGCTTGGTTTGCATCTTTTCATCCATCGAAGTAAATGGGGTATGGCTATGCGCGCCATGTCGTATGAGTTTCAAGCAGTGCCACTGATGGGTATCTCTGTCAACGTGCTGGCCCCCCTTACCTTTGCCATTGGTGCAGGCTTGGCCTCTGTGGCCGGTGTTCTCTATGGCCAAGCCTATCCTGTCTTGGATCCGTATATGGGTGTTTTGCTCGGCTGGAAGGCTTTTGTTGCAGCTATTCTTGGTGGACGTGGTTCGATTATGGGAGCAGCGTTAGCTGGGTATCTTCTTGGAGCAATTGAAATTTTTACGGCAATGGCCTTTCCTTCTACTTTCCGCGACCTGATTGCCTATACGGTTATTTTGGTAATCCTGACCTTCCGGCCAAGGGGATTCTTTGGCATGGCCCATAGCACGCAGTTACGGCTTTGAGTCAATTAGGTAAAAAATATAAAGAGGCAGCCTTTTAAGGCCGCCTCTTTATTTATACTAGGTTAGCAGTTTAGGTCAAATTGCTGCTTCGTCTCGTTCGCCAGTGCGTACCCGCACTACTTGCTCAACCGGCATAACAAAGATTTTGCCATCGCCGATCTTACCGCTAATCGCCGCTTCACGGATTGCATTGACCACTTTGTCAGCTATTTCGGCATCAACTACCAGTTCAATTTTGATCTTTGGGTTGAACTCAACTCGGTATTCAGCCCCTCTATACATCTCTGTATGCCCTTTCTGACGACCAGCACCTTTGACCTCACTAATGGTCATGCCGGTGATCCCTAGGTCACTCAGGGCTGTTTTTACTTCATCAAGTTTAAAGGGTTTGATCACTGCCTCTATTTTTTTCATCCCGTCACCTCTGTATAGGTATGCTGATCATTAGAGATTGTATCCTACCTCGTCGTGCTGAGATAAATCAAGTCCTGTCATCTCGTCCTCATTAGAAACCCGGAATCCGACAAGTCTGTCTGTCAGCTTAAGAATCAGCCAAGTGAGAACACCGGAATAGGCAAAAGTGACCAGTACGCCGACCAATTGAATAAAGACCAAACTAAAACCGCCAAAAAAGAGACCGTCTGCGCCAGCAGGATTGATTGCTGTTGAAGCGAAAAGACCCGTAGCGATCGCACCCCAAGTACCACCGCAACCATGTACAGCTACTACATCCAACGCATCGTCATATTTAAATTTTGCTTTCAAATTGATGGCTAAATAGCAAAGTACACCAGCTACTAAGCCGATGATTAAGCCCGAAACTGGACCAACAAAGCCAGAAGCTGGAGTGATGGCAACTAATCCAGCCACTGCGCCAGAGGCTGCACCAAGAGCGGTCGGTTTACCTTGGAGCTGCCATTCTGCTGCTACCCAAGAGACCATTGCCGCAGCAGCGGCAATATGGGTAACAAAGAAGGCTGAACCAGCCACAGCATTGGCTGCGCCTGCGCTGCCTGCATTAAAGCCAAACCAGCCAAACCAGAGGATTCCTGCACCGAGCACACTCATGCCAAGGCTGTGCGGCATGAAAGAGACCCTGCCATAGCCTCGCCGCTTGCCGATGAAAATTGCCGCAAGGAGCGCCGCAATACCGGAATTGAGGTGAATAACTGTACCGCCAGCAAAGTCCAGTGCACCCAACTTGAGCAGCCAACCGTCAGATGCCCAGACCCAGTGGCAGACCGGCAGATAGACAATGCTTGTCCACAAAATGGTGAAAAGAATAAAGCCGCTAAATTTGATTCGTTCGGCAAAGGCTCCAGTAATTAAGGCAGGGGTGATACTGGCAAACATGAGCTGAAAGGCACAGAAAACAATATGCGGCACAGTAGTTGCGTAGCTGCTGCTTGGCTCCAAGCCAACGCCGTTTAAAAAGGCCCAATGAAGATTGCCGATCACACCACCAATATCCGGTCCAAAAGCGAGCGAGTAACCATACAAGACCCAGATCAGACCAACGATCCCCATAGAAAAAAAGCTCTGTATGACTGTAGAAAGCACATTCTTGGAACGCACTAACCCACCGTAAAACAAGGCTAAACCTGGGGTCATAAACATGACGAGAGCTGCTGCGATCATCATGAAGGCAGTGTCACCCGTATTGATCGGATTCATCATTCATTCTCCTTAAAACTTTCCTACGCTCGTTTTGGTTGTAGAACAGGATGACGAGTCAACCTGTTCGCTTATTTCCTGCGCAGAAAAGCAAGGCTTATGCCATTTTTGTGATCCTTTGATTTAAAAAAGTAAAAACAGTTTATTATGTATGTATCATTTGCTCTTTGTCATAAGAAGGCAGAAAATACTTCACAGATTTGGGATGAAATTTAAGTAAAAAACACGAAAATGTTGTAAGTGCAACTTTTGCTGAGTTAAAAAAAGAGTGAGTTGTGGTAATATGATGGTTCATTTCTTACTTACGATCAAGCAAGAGCAGCACAGACGCAGTCCAGCTCCGCTTCATTCCGTTCAATCAGCTAGTTTTTCATGCGCATTCAATACCCAGCCAATCTCCCCATCACCTCCCGCAAGGATGATATCATCCAAGCCATCCGAGCCAATCAGGTCGTGGTTGTTGCGGGCGACACCGGCTCCGGCAAGACAACCCAGCTGCCCAAGATGTGTCTGGAGGCGGGCCGGGCAGCAGGCCGCTGTCTGATCGGCTGCACCCAGCCGCGCCGCATTGCTGCGGTGTCCGTCACGGAGCGGGTGCAGGAGGAGCTGGGCGCAGCCGAGCTGGTTGGCTATAAAATCCGCTTCAGCGACCGCACCGGCCCGCAGACCCGGATCAAGTTCATGACTGACGGCGTTCTGCTGGCCGAAACGCAGGGCGACCGGGCCTTGCGCCGCTACGACACCCTGATCATTGACGAGGCCCATGAGCGCAGCCTGAACATCGACTTCCTCCTCGGCTACCTGCACCAACTGCTGGCCCGACGGCCTGACCTGAAGCTGCTCATCTCATCCGCGACCATTGACACCGAGAAGTTCAGCCGCCACTTTCATGATGCGCCGATCATTCAGGTCGAGGGAAGAACCTATCCGGTCACGCTGGAATACTGTCCGCCCGGCTCCGGCTCGGAGGACGACGACGAGGCCAAAGACCTGAGCGAGCTGGTCATCGAACAGGTGCGGCGGGTGATGAGCAAACCGGGCGGCGACATCCTTGTTTTCATGCCCACCGAGCGCGACATCCTTGACACGAGCGACGCGCTGAGGAAGCAGTTGCAAGATCAGGCACTGGTGCTGCCGCTCTTTGGCCGTCTGCACGGCGGCGAGCAGCGCAAAATCTTCCTGCCAGCGCAAGTCCGCAAGATCATTGTCGCCACCAATGTGGCTGAGACCTCGATCACTGTGCCGGGCATTGAGACCGTGATTGACACCGGCCTGGCCCGCATCTCCCGCTACAGCCCCCGCTCCGGCACCACCAGCCTGCCGGTCACGCGAGTCGCGCAGGCGAGCTGCAACCAGCGGGCTGGCCGCTGCGGCCGCATTGGGCCGGGCCGCTGCATCCGCCTCTACAGCGAGGAGGATTATCTTTCGCGGCCTGAGTTCACCCTGCCGGAGATACTGCGCTCCAATCTGGCCGAGGTCATCCTCCAGATGACCGCCCTGCACCTGCCGCCGCCCAGCCAGTTTCCTTTCATCGACCCGCCCGCGCCGCAGGCAGTCAGTGAAGCCTACCGCACCCTGCGCGAACTGGGCGCACTCACCACCGAACATCGCCTGACCGAGCGCGGCAGGATCATGGCCCGCCTGCCCATTGATCCGCGCATTTCCCGGATGATCATTGAAAGCGCGGATTTGGGCGCGCTGCGGGAAGTGAGCATCATTGCCGCCGCTTTAGCCATTCAAGACCCGCGCATAGTCCCGGCGGAGAAGAAGGAGAAGGCACGGCAGGCGCATCTCCAGTTTGCCGTGCCGGGTTCTGATCTATTAACGCTCGTTACTATTTGGAATGCCTGTAGGGGCGAACCCCTGTGTTCGCCCTCGGACGCAGATAAAGGGCAGACACGGGGGTCTGCCCCTACACCGTCCGCAGGCCAATTACGCCGCTTCTGCGCCGCCAACTTTTGCTCCTGGCAGCGAATGCGGGAGTGGTTTGACATTCATGAGCAAATCCTGCGCATTCTCAGCCAGCATGAGGAGTTCGGCCCAGCCTTGGCGCGGATGAAGGCGGATGACGCGCAGCCCGCTGCTCCAGAGGCGGTGCATCAGGCTGTCACTGCCGGTTTCCTCCGCAATATCGCCACGAAAAAGGAGAAGAACAGCTACCAGATCAGCGGCAACCGCGAGGCGGTCATCTTTCCCGGCTCGCATCTTTATAACAAGGGCGGCCAGTGGATTGTGGCGACCGACTTTGTCCAGACCTCGCAGCTCTTCGCCCGCATGGCGGTCAACATCGACGTGAGCTGGCTGGAGCGGCTCGGCGGCGACTTGTGCAAGCGGTCGTACTCTGACCCGCATTGGGAAAAGAAGGCCAGTCAGGTCGTGGCTTTGGAAAAGGTGGTGCTCTTCGGCCTGATCATTGCGGCGAACCGCAAGATCAACTATGGCCGCATCAGTCAGCAGGCCGCTGAGGAGGCGCGCACTATCTTCATCCGCGAGGCCCTCCTGCCCGGCGAGCTGGAGGGCACCTATCCTTTTTTGCAGCATAATCTCGACCTGCTGCGCAGGCTGGAGGAAATGGAGGAGCGGCTGCGGCGGCGCGGCACGATCACGGACGAGCAGGCCCTGCATGACTTCTACGACCAGCGGCTTGGCTTGGTCTATGACCGCTTCACGCTCAACCGCTTTCTCCGCCAGAAGGCCAAGGAGCGGCAGGCAGGCGAGGAGGCGGACGCTTTCCTGCGGATGCGGGAGGAGGATGTCTGCCGCCAGCAGCCGGACAGCGAGGCTCTGTACCGCTTTCCTGAAACCCTGCAAACGCCGCAAGGCCGCCTGAAGCTGCATTACTGCTTCCAGCCCGGCCAGGAGGATGACGGCGTGACCGTGGATATTCCCGCATCCTGCTGCGCGGCCCTCTCGCCCGCGCTGTTCGAGTGGCTGGTGCCGGGCCTGCTACCGGACAAGGTGTTGGCTTTGCTGAAAAGCCTGCCCAAGCGGCTGCGCCGTCAGCTCGTGCCTTTACCTGATGCGGCAGATGCCATCTTGGACAGCATCGCAGTCGGTCAAGGCTCGCTCTATCCCGCCTTGGAGCAGGCCATCCTGCGCCGCTTTCAGATGACTGTGACGCGGGCGGACTGGCAGTTGGACAATCTGCCCCTGCATCTGCGGATGCGATTCCGCCTCTGTGATGAGAAGGGGCAGCCTGTACTCTGCACACGCAGTTTCCAAGAGCTGGTGCAGCATTGCGCCATGCCGCAGCCGAGCCAAGCAAAAGGCGGAATGCCTGCCAGCAGCGCGGCCAAGCTGCCTTCAAGCACCGGCCTCACAAGCTGGGAATTTGATCCGCCGCCCCAGCCTATTCCAGTTCAAGATGCGCAGAAACGGATGACCGGGCTGTATCATCCCGCACTTTATCTTGAGGAAAAGAACAGCCAGCCGCAGAGCGTTGCCCTGCGCTACATTCCTGACCCGGAGCAGGCAAGAAGCCTCTGCCGCACCGGGCTGCGCTTTCTCTACGGATTGCAATTTCCGGGTGAGATTCCCGCAATAAGCAAGGAATGCAAGGCCGTGGTGGCCGGGCAGACCGCATCGTGGCTTTCGCTGGGCTTAAAGGGCGGCGCGGCGGCAACGAACGAGCTGCTGCGCGGCTGCATCTTGGACAGCTTGTTCCAGTTGGATACGCTGGACGGCCTGCCGAGCAAGACCCAGTTTACCGCCACCGTCGCTGCCTTGAAGGAGCAGAGTTTGCGGCAGCAGGCAAGGGTCATGCTCAACCAGATTGTTGATCTGCTGACAACTCGCAGGCAGGTGCAGACTGTGCTGACGCAGTGCCGCCAGCGGAGCGGCAAGATCGGCAGCGGCCAAACCCGGTTCGCTGAATATCAGCAGCTCCTTGAAGGCTTGGTGCCGCAGGATTTTCTTGCCACCCTGCCGTTGGCGGAGCTGACTGACCGCAAACGCTTGCTGCTCGCCCTTGCCAAGCGCATCGAGCGGGCCGAGCATGGGCCACTCAAGGATGCCGACAAGGCAAAACGGGTGCAGCCTTTCATGGAGCAGCTCCGGCGGCTGGAACAGGAGAACAGCGGGCCGAGCTGCCCTGCCTGCCGCGAGGAGCTGGCCCTGTATCGGCGCATGGTGGAAGAGTTCAAGGTCTCGGTCTTTGCACCGGAGATTGGCACGGCCATGCCGGTCTCAGAAAAGCGGATGGAAGCGCAGAGGAAGCGGGCGGAGGAGGTTTGCAGGAGGGTGGAGTGAGGGGAAGATGCGCTCAAATCAATGCTTGCATGGAGTGAAGGCCGGCGGCGGCTTCGGGGGATTTCTCTGTTGACGTGGGGGGATGCGCTGCGTAAGATTGCTGGTTATACAGTTTTACTCTTGCTAAGGTTTCAACCATGAAAATATTCTGTCACCAATGCGGGAAGCGCACAAATCACAACGTGCTGGCTGAAGAAAAAGTTTCTTCTCCTGATCCTGACGATTATCCTTGGGGCGAAAGTCACTACTTCGCGCGGTGCGCCGGTTGTGACGCATTTACTTATGCGATTGAAGAATGGGGTGAGAGCTATGACCCAACTACCGGTGAGTGGTATTCAACATGGAAAACCTATCCACGGGGAGCTGCCGAGCGGAAGCCAATGGATGACGCGCACGAACTGCCTGCCAAAGTTCATTTCATTTACAAAGAAATTATCGGTTCGATGAATGCACAACTTCCACTTCTCTCTGGCATCGGGTTGCGAGCATTGATTGAGTCAATTTGCAAAGACCAAGGGATTGATGGCAGGAACCTCGAACAACTTATTGATGGATTGGCGATAAAGGGTATCTTGTCAAAGGCACAGGCCGACATTCTTCACACTCACCGATTTTTGGGCAATGCTGCCGCGCATGAGATTACCTCTGCAAAACCGCGTGAACTTGTAGCTGCGCTTGAAATTGCTGAAAATATTCTTCGCACACTCTATGTGTTGCCAGAGCTTTCCAGACAGGTCACAACAGGACGCAAAGCCTAAAATGGTGTTTTCAGTCCCGTAGTCCTCAAGGTGCACATCCCCTGCACCACTTGAACTCACAACTCCTGCACGATCTCCGTAATAAGCTGCTGCAAGCGCGGTTAGGCCCGCCGCGCACCGCCGCAACGATGTCCTCCAGCAGCTTCCTTGATGCCCCTGCTCCCACTTCCGCACCGTGGAAGGACTGATATTGAAAATGCTGGCAAGGGCCTGCGTGACACTGTCCGCCCGTTTGTCCGGCGCGAGGGCAATAACGCTGAAACGGGACTTCCGTTCAACCAAAGTGACAAGAACAGAGCCGCCTTGACGACCGATCACTGTGTCAGCCTCCCAAT
>JAPEVH010000025.1 GCA_026645415.1 Candidatus Electronema sp. | reverse complement strand
AGCAGGCTGCGGTCTTCCCGGTTCAGCGGCTGCAAGGCCAGCAACTCCTCCAGCCGCTCACTCACATCCGCTGGGCCGCGCTCCTTGAGCTGCTGGGCCAGCAGGCTGATGGACAGGGGATGAAAGCCCACCTGCTCAAACAGCCTGATCAGCACATCGCGCCGGGGCCGCTTCAGCGTGCTCTTGGGCGGCAGACTGCGCAGCTCATCAAACCAAGCCACGGCATCGTCCTCGCGCAGGCCCTGCAAGGGCAGGTGCCGATGAGCATAGCTGCCCGCGAGCGGATAGCTGGGATGAGCAAAGTCCGGCTGCCGAGAGGTGAGCAGGACGCGGCTTGCTCCGGCCTCTGACCACAGCTCGGCGGCATCGAGCAGCTCGGCCAGCCCGCGCCCGTCGGCCAAGCTCTCCAAGTTGTCGAGAATCAGCAGGGTGGGCACACGCTTCAGAGTAGCCTCGGCAGCAGCCGCATCCACCAGACTCTCCTGCAAGGCCGCGCTCATCGTGCTGATGGCCATGCTCACCGGGTCGCTGCCCTGATAGGCGGCATAGCTGACCATGCAGACCCGCTCAAACAGATGCGTGCGCAGCAGCCAGCGACCCGCTTCCAGAGCCAGCGCGGTCTTGCCCTGCCCACCAAAGCCGGTGATGCTGTAACGGTGGCAGTCCTCCACCGCAAAGGCGCGTTCGATTTGCCACAGCTCCCAGCTCCGGCCAAAGAAGCCAGACTCCTGCGGCTTGGGCAGATTGTGCAGCGGCTCCGCTTTCGGCAGCAGGCTGTCTGCATCCGCCGCACTGAGCAGGGCCATATCGTTGCCGCTCTGATACAGGGTTGGCAGGAACCAGTCGTGCAGCTCCAGCTTGAACTCCTCTGCGCCGCCCGCACCGCGCAGCCGGGTGCCGCGCTTCGGGTTGAAGCAGAGGCGGTGCCTGGCCTCATCTAACGAACTGGCCACGCTCCTGCCTTGGAACAAATGCCGGTAGAACTCGGCAAAGAGCTGCTCGGCTGTTGTCACCAAGACGCTGTGGCTCATGGCGATGACCGCAGGAATGCCCGCATGAACCAGCCGGGCTGCTGTGCAGCTCATCGCGTCCTCGCTGCTCATCTTTCCCGATTTACAGGCCGAAAGCACCACCAAGCCTGCTTGATTGCGGAAGAGCAGCTCGCCGAAGTCCTGCGCTGAAACCAAATCCTTGCCGCCCTCCTCGTCCTCAAAGAGGAGCCAGCCCTGCTCCTTGTCCGCTGTCGCGCCGCCATCCTTGGTGAACTCGCCTTTCCCGGCTGCGCTCAGGCTGCTCTCGCTGGCAAAGGTGCCGTGACCATCAAAGTGGATGATGTCGATCTTGGGCAGTCGGCTATCCCGGAGCCGCTTCCTCAGAGCTTCCAGCGTAGCCGGGCGGAGAAACTCCACCTCCACCCGCGCTGGTTTCTGCTCCTTCAGCGCATCAAGCACAGCCTCAGCATCGCCGCGCGGGTTGATGAAGCCAGCTCCGTCCGGCCTGCTGATGATAAAGAGCAGATGCAGCAAAGTCTTGGCAGCGCGTGGCTGCGGCTCACGACCCTGCCCGGCACTCGGCAGGCCACGCCGGATGGAGATAGGCGGGTTCTCGTTGAAGAGAAAGGAGCCGCCCGGCGTGGCGAGCAGCTCCCACGGCAAGGCCAGCACAGCCGGATGGTCGGCAGCAATGCTGAGGACGCGGCCATCCTCCGCAGCCTCCAAGAAGCGGTCGAACAACTTGGCTGCCTTGCGGTCGCTGTCGAATACAGCAGCAAAGAGCGCAGCTCCCCATTCGGGCAACTTGTCGCGGACTGCGGCGGCCCGCGCATCGTCCGGCTCGGCAGCATAGCTGGTGCCGTAGTCCTCCACGTACCAGCGGAGTTCTTGCAGGTCGTCCTCTGTCAGCGGACTGGTGAACGGAGCAGGCTGGCTGCTGTCCGGGTACTCACCAGACAGAGAGACGGCGACATGAGCGGGGTCAGAGAAGACAAGACGCAGTTCGGTGGGCATGGGGGAACCTCCTTGGGCATTGAGATGGCTGCGAAGAACGGGAAATATACCCTGCCCGCAGCGCAGAGGCAAGCAGCCTTGCGCAGTGCCCGGCGCAGAGGCGTGTGTTTCCTTCATGTACACACCAACAAGCACTTGGTGTAGACTCGAACGAACGCTTGGTGGTTACACCAAGTTGCGGTTGGTGGTTACACCAAGTTTGCTTTGGTGTCTACACCAAGTTGCGTTTGTTAGTATTCCTCGCAGATAGCCATGCAGCCTATGTGCAGGACAATCACTGTCAAGGCTACGGCCAGCACTTGCAGGGCATTACCAGAAAAGCCCATTGCCACCAGAATAGCACCAAAGGACTTCAGCACGGTCTCTTTGCGCAGATCACCCCACTTCTGCCACTGCGTATGCAGCACCCCGCCTTCCTCGCAGAGATCGTGCTGCGCTGCCTGCCTGAAACGCCGCCAAAAGGAACGCGGCTGTTCCTTGGTTATCTTCTGAATGGCCTGCCACTGCACAGGCAGGCGTTCGGTTATATCCTCCTGCTCATCTGGCTCGTCGCCCTCACGGGAGATGGCTGGCTGTTCCTCGCGTAGCTGGCAAGCTGCTGGTCTGGCTTGTCACTCTTACGGTCGGAGTTGCTTGATGTGTTCCGTAGCTGATCAAGCTGCTGGTCAATCTGGTTAGAAAGGCTGCTGATGTGCTCTGGCGTGAAAGGGCTAGACATGGTAGTTCTCCTATGAATAGGCAGGGATGAAACAGAAGAGGCTCTGGCAATGCTGCCGATCATACACCACCAAGGCACTGCCAGCAATATTCCTCCTGTGCTGCATTTTCCTCGTCTGCCTCGTGCAAAGAGACTGGGAAAATCCTTCCGTTTCCTGTATGTTCAGCCGAACACTACGCCCTGCGTCTCTTTAACACCACCACAAGACCTCATGCTGCAACTCAGTGTCCGCAACCGCTTCATTCTCTACTTTCTCCCTTTGATTGCAGTTATCTTTGCCCTGAGCCTGTTCTGTGTCTATACCTTTTCCAGCATCCACAGCCAGTTCCACAAGATGCAGCAGGACGTGGCCTTTAATGTCTCTGCCATGCTGGAGCTGAAAAAGCTCTTGCTCTCCCTTGAAGCAGGGCTGCGAGAGAAACATATTGACCGAAGTAGCATTGCCAGCAAGGCCGCTGAACTCAAGGAGCTGATCACCCAGCATAATGCCCGGCACATGCACCAGCATATAGGTGCAACAGCTTTGGCCTCACATGAAATGCTCCATCACAGCATTCTGGCTATGACCCTGTCGCAGTATATTCTCGATGAGTCAGCGCAAGGCTGGCCAGAGGCTGAGTTTGCCCAAATTGCCGTAGTGGTACAGGAAGAGCTGCACAAGCTGGAGGCGGTCATTGACGAGCATCTCCATCTCCACCTGCAAGAGCTAACCAAGACCGAAGCCTTTGTGACAGCAAAGTATCGGCACACACTTGTAGTTGTCGCCTTTACCAGTGGCACCGCAGTGCTCTTAACCGTGACGGTCTTTATCCTGATGCTGCGCTCGATCTTAGGGCCAGTCAAGATCCTTGAAGAAGGCACCCGGCAGCTCGGCGCAGGCAATCTCCAGCACCGCTTAGGTATCCACTCTGGTGATGAATTTGAGTTCCTTGCCCAAGAGTTTGAGAAGATGGCTGCCCAGCTCTCGCTCTATCACGAGGATTTGGACCTCAAGGTGCAGGAGCGGACTAAGGATCTCGTCCGGGCAGAGGAGCAGGTTCATCATCTCTCCCAGAAACTGCTGTCTGTGCAGGAGCACGAGCGGCAGCAGATTGCCCTTTATCTTCATGATCACGTAGCCCAAGAGTTGTCTTCCCTCAAGATAGCTGGCGACTCCTTTTTTAGGGAGACCAACGAGGACGACCCCGTGCTGATGCAGGCCCGCCACGACTGGGGCAGGCAGGTTGACCGCTGCATCAAGACAGTGCGCGAGCTATCTTACAACCTGCGCCCCCCCGGACTAGAGCAGATCGGCCTAGCCAGCGCGCTTTCTGACTGCTGCCGGGCTGTGGCCCGCAAGACTGGGGTCTTGGTGAAGTTCTCTAAAGCAGGCGCAGACAACCTGCCTCTTGCGGCCGAGCACGCCATTAATATCTACCGCTTAGTACAGGAAGCACTGAACAATATCAGCAATCATGCGCAGGCCAGCCAAGCAGAAATCCGCCTGATCGCTTCTGGGGCCAATGTTATTCTTCGCATTGAGGACAACGGCTGTGGCTTTAGGCCAGATGAGGTCTTTGACAAGATCAGGGAGGAGAAGCGCTTTGGTCTGCTTGGGATGCAGGAGCGCGTTCGGATGATGAACGGCACCTTCCGTCTTCAGTCGGCTCCGGGCGACGGGGTTAAACTATTTATCGAGTTTCCCGGCCTGATCAGCTCGCCAGAAGATCAGGCCGAACCGTACAAGGAGGTGGGATAATGAGCACAGAGAAGCAGATCGTCATCATTGATGATCATGATACGTTCCGGGCCAGTCTTCGGCAGATCATCAGCCGCTATGCAGACTTTGCTCTGGCGGAAGAAGCTGCTGACTCTCGCCAAGGCGAAGCAGCGGTACGGCGCATTAAGCCTGATCTAGCGATCATCGATCTGTCTTTGCCAGACCGGAGCGGTATTCAACTGACCCGTATCCTGCGCAATACAGTACCAGAAACTAGGATTGTTATTGTCAGTATGCACTCGAAGATAGACTATATTCTTGGGGCACTGCGGGCAGGTGCCTTGGGCTATCTGATCAAGGAGTCGGTTTCTGCCTGCCTCCGGGATGCCCTCGAAGCGGCCTTGCGCGATGAATACTATCTTGATGCAGCCCTGTCGCAAGAAATAGCCCCTAGGCTCTTGGAAACCGCCGAGGTAATGGACATTGCCGATGCTACCTATGGCAACCTCACTGTACGAGAGCAGGAGATTCTCCGTTTGCTTGCTCATGGTGGCTCGGTGAAGGAGATTGCTGACCAGCTCTACATCAGTGCCAAGACCGTGACCAATCATCGGGCTAATATTCTCGGCAAGCTGGAGCTGCACAGCACTGCTGATCTGGTTCGTTATGCAGCGAAACTCGGCCTTTTGGAGGATGTAGACTAATGCCTCGTTATCTTGAGTATCTCCCTCTTGCTCTGAAAAACACCATCCACCGCCTGCACGAGGAAAAGCAGGTCTGGATTAACCAGCCCAAGAAAGGCTTTCTCCGCTACCGGGAGCCAATAGAGGCAGTCAGCCACCTGCGTGCTTCCAGCCTTGATCTAAGCCAAGACGTGGTACGCATTGGCAGCCGCGCTGATCTCAGTGACAGCGAGCAGGAACAGGTCTTCCAACTCCTGAAAACCCTGATGCCGTGGCGCAAAGGGCCGTTCTCTATCTTCGGTACCGACATTGATGCAGAATGGCAAAGCTGGAAGAAGTGGAACCGGCTTATGGAGGTTATGCCTGATTTGCACGATAAAGTCATTGCGGACGTGGGTTGTAATAACGGCTACTACATGTTCCGCATGGCGCAGCAGGAACCGCGTATGGTGCTTGGCTTTGAGCCGTATGCCCAGCATTACTTTGCCTTTTCTGCCCTGAACCGCTTTGCCGGACTGGAGAATCTCTTTATCAACCTCTTTGGTATCGAGCATCTCAACCTGTTTCCCGACTGCTTTGATGTGATCTTCTGTCTAGGGGTGCTCTATCATCGGCCTTCACCCATAGATTCCCTGCGCGAACTGCATACTGCATTAAAGCCGGGCGGCTGTCTTTTGCTGGAGTCGCAGGCTATCAGCGGCGAGGAGTCAGTAGCCCTGTTCCCAGAGAAAACGTATGCCAAGGTGCCAGGCACTTGGTTTATTCCTACTGCTCCCTGCCTACACAACTGGTTGGTACGAGCCGGGTTTACTGACGTGGAATGCTTTTGTCAACACCCAATGAGCAGCGAGGAGCAGCGGCAGACAGAGTGGATGCTTTTTGAATCCTATCAGGATTTTATTGACAAAGAGAATACTGCTCGTACAATAGAGGGATATCCTGCACCTTGGCGCGTTTTCTTCAAGGCAAGCAAGGTAGCACCCAAAAATTACGCCTGCCCCCTGCGGCGGAAAAACTAATTCCTTTTTCTTTCAATTCAAGGTGATGCTATATGAAGGCGGCAGAATGCACGTTATACCACGGCGGTCTTAAAGGCGCGGAAACCATGTTCGGCGAGATGGCGGAAAAATATGGGGTAGGAGAGGTGATCTTTACCTTTGATGGCCACCGCCTGAACCGTGACCGCAATGCTATTGCCCTGAGCGAGGATGAACTGCAACGCGGTGACATCAGCATGGAGATCGCCTCGCGGATGATGAACCGCACTTACTATGAGACCGAAAAGATTCGGCGCGTCTTGCAAGCCATCTTTCACATGGTCAATAAGGGGCATCAGGTCTTTGTTATTGGCTCTATTCTGGAGGATAACTCGGTCAAGGGTGGTACGGGCTGGGCCGTGGAACTGGCCAAACTCTTCAACCGGCCCTTGCATGTCTATGATCAGAGTCGGATAGGCTGGTTTACTTGGAAGGACGGGACGTGGCAGCCAGAGGAAAAGCCGAGAATCTCCTATGATACTTATGTCGGCTCTGGTACTCGCTACCTAAGCGATGAAGGTAAACTGGCCATTGAGCAGCTCTACGCGGATAGTTTCAGTGACTGATGCAGCAGGCCCGGAGCAAGGCTCCGGGCTGATGGCAATCATTTGAGTGTTCCATAAATTTCCACAACAACTTACCGACAAACAAGTCAATAATGAATACAGTCAGTTATCTTCGCGCCCTCTCTTTTTCTATTCTGCTGGCTGCGGCAACAGCATCAGCAAATTCAGATTTAAGGCCTATGTTTTCTTCTTACCATCTAGATGTGAAAGATCAAGGAAACAGACCAACTTGCAGTGTAAATGCGATGATTGTGTTGCTTGAGTTTGAACACAATAAACATGTCTCTAATCATCCTCTCGTCCTGTCACGAGAATTTCTTAATTGGGCTGGAAACGAAGCGACAGGAATAATTGATGATGGCAGTTTTTTCAGTCATCTCATCAGAGGATTGAAAAAGTATGGAATTTGCGAGGAACAATATATGCCATACGCTGCCGTATTTGATCCGAACAACACGCCATCAGCGCAAGCTGTAAGCGATGCGGCTTCAAGGAGCAATTTCTATATAGATTTTGTCAAAACTTTTAACGACAAAATAGGATTATCTGAATCACAGATTGATGAGATCAAAAAGCTTCTTGACAGAGGATATCCTGTTGCGATTGGTGCCAACTATCCAAAAGACTGGACTTTTGACTCTGATGATGTATTGCAGATGCCGACTGGAGGTGAAGATTTTTTCGGCCATTCAGTTGTTATTGTTGGTTATGTCGATGACAGTAAATATTCTGGTGGTGGGGTGTTTATTATCAGAAATTCGGCCGGGCCGGCTTGGCTCGATTACGGCCATGCTAAAATACCTTATGGATATTACATGCTGCACGGAAATGATGCAATAGCGATAGATGTCGGCAATAGTCAACCTGATCTTCCATTCATCCAGAAAAACAACATGATTGAATTTGAAGATATGGAAGTTCTGCAAAGCACATCTTCTTATTCTGTTCAAAATATGGAAGGATTTGGCGCAAACGTGTGGAGCGAAAATCAACATCTGTTTATTGTCAATGACACTGTCGGGCAATATATTGAGTTCAATCTCAATGCTCCAGCGGCCAAAAAATACAGCATTAATTTATTTTCAACAAAAGCACCTGATTTCGGCAGGTTTGACTTTTCAGTCAATGGAGAAAAAGTAATCGAGAATTTTGATGCCTACTCTCAGCTTGTCCAGCCTACTGAGCGTGTGAAATTAGGAACAGTCAGCCTCAATGAAGGCATGAACACATTACGAGTTGAATTAATAGGGAAAAGTAGTGCCTCAAGTGGCTACAAATTTGGCTTGGATTTTCTCGAAGTGCTGCCCATTCCTGATGTCTCAGCAACAAAAAGCAAACTGCAAGGTGTTTACTTGCTGCTGCGGCAATAAATTCAGATGATCATCTGCCGGTCCAGCACCCTTTTCTATAACGATGCTGCTTTCGCTATTGTTGACGTTCAGAGAGTTTGTCCGCACTATGAGAAGATGCTTTCTCCTTTGACTTCAGCTCTGCCTTTCCGCTACAATATTTGTCAACAACGTAGTCTATGTTCTGAATCAAAAACTGGAGGAAAAGATGCGTGTAAAGAAGTCTGCTATCTCAGCAATTGTTCTCGCGGCAGTACTTTTTGCCGGAGTAGCTTGGGCAGAAGAGCCAATTGAGCCGGTTCCACCGGTCAAAGAAGTTAACTTAGCCAAGGCCGAATTGGGCAAAAAACTCTTCTTTGATCCCCGGCTGTCTAAGTCTGGTTTCATCTCCTGCAACTCCTGCCATAATCTAAGCATGGGTGGCTCGGATAACTTGAAGACCTCCATCGGCCACAAATGGCAAAAAGGACCAATTAACGCGCCAACCGTACTTAACTCTAGCCTGAACTTTGTCCAGTTTTGGGATGGCCGGGCTAAAGATCTGAAAGAGCAGGCAGGTGGGCCAATTGCCAATCCCGGTGAGATGGCTTTTACGCACGACTTGGCGGAAGATGTAGTGAAGTCAATCCCCGGTTATGTGACTGAGTTTAAAATGGTCTTTGGCGATGACAAGATTGACATTGAGCGAATCACGGCCGCCATTGCTGAATTTGAAGACACCCTTGTCACACCGAATTCCCGCTTTGATCAGTGGCTGCTGGGCGATACCAACGCTCTGAGTGAGGACGAGCAGGCAGGCTACAAACTGTTCAAGGACTCAGGCTGCGTGGCTTGCCACTATGGTATGGCAGTTGGTGGTAGCTCCTTCCAGAAAATGGGCGTGAAGGAGGAGTACAAGTCTAAAAGTAAGGCCGAGGGCCGCAAAGCAGTTACTGGCAAGGATGAAGACCGCTTCAACTTCAAAGTACCAACTCTGCGTAATGTTGAGCTAACCTATCCTTACTTCCATGATGGCCAGGGCAAGACCCTCACTGAAGCAGTGGATGTAATGGGCCGCCTCCAGCTTGGCAAGAAGTTCACGGACGAAGAAAACGCCAAGATTGTCGCCTTCCTCAAAACGCTGACCGGTGAGCAGCCTTCCTTTACGCTGCCAATTTTGCCACCTTCTTCAGATAAGACACCACCACCCAAGCCCTTTGAGTAATCGTTAGTTGTTCAGCCGGGGAAGTAGTTCTCCGGCTGTTTTTTTTGTTAAGACCGCTCCACTCTCTTCAGTCACCTTCATACACTTCGCTGAGTTATCGGAACACTCTCTCGATATTACTCCTCGTTTATAGATTTCCTGCTTTGTCATTTCGTTTCATTCCTAAACAAAAGAGAAAAATACCACATTTTGGCTTTCAATTAAGATACTTTTTATATTTGTATTACCATGTCTTGCAAAATAGAATAAGTGTCTGAGATTATGAAAAGCATTTTCTTTGTTCCGATTAACAATTGGTCGGTTTGCCTAGAGTGCTAGGTATTTTTCCCAGACAAATGAGATAAAAACCTCATTGCGCGGGCAGCAGACAATATGGTTTTACAAAGCACAACATGTTTTACTTTAAAAAAAGGATGGAGTTTCTTATGACCACATTAACGATTTATCTTTACTCGATTATTCTCGGTGCGCTACATGCCTTTGAGCCTGGCCACGGTAAAACCCTGATTGCGGCCTACATGGTAGGCACAAAAGGTCGGGCAGTGGATGGAATGCTCCTCGGTACCATTGTTACTATCACCCACACGTTCAGCGTTATCCTGCTCGGCATCGTGGCCCTGATTTTATCCAAAACGTACTCAGACCAAGTGCTGCACAACTGGCTTGGCTTGGTTTCTGCTGGCCTGATTTTGATTGTCGGCATCTGGATGCTGCGCCAACGACTCTCTGGTTCAGGTCATAGTCATTTTCATCTCTTTGGTGGACATCATCATCCACAAGAGCACAGCCACGAACATCAGCACCCACATGCCCATAGTCATACGCATGACGATGTTGATGATCACGAGCATCAACACGAGCAGCCGCATGTTCATCCTCATGATCATGAGGGCGGCTACCATGAACATGTACATGAAGCACACGAACATGCTCCAGAAGCCCTAGCCCATACGCAGCATGACTACAGCAAGGTGGCAGAAGAACCCTCTACGAGCAAACTGGAACTGCTCTTGCTCGGCATGTCCGGTGGTCTCATTCCCTGCCCAGCAGCAATTGCTACCCTTTTGGCTGCCATTGCCGCAGGAAAGATTGCCCAAGGTTTAAGCGTTACGCTTTTCTTTAGCCTTGGTTTGGGAGGCGTGATGATTACTATTGGTGTGTTTCTCTCACAAAGCCGTCGCCTGACGAGCAAGATTAGTGAAAATTTTGATATTGCTCACAAGATGGGAATTGCCAGCGCAGTGCTTATCATCGCTCTTGGCTCTTACACCATGTTTCAATCTGTCAGAGATATCTGGTTCTGATTGCACGATTCAACCAGTTCCTCTCCTCTAAAGCGCAAGAGTTAACCAGCTTTTGCGCTTTTATTTTTCTTCTCTGCCGCAGTTCTACCCTCCTCTCGCCTTGCATCACCAGAGACACTATGGTATTCCTGATACAACATAGTTGTACCACGACAACACATCTTTGCGGCAAAATACAATGTCCCGACCAGCAAAGAAGAAAAAAAGAAAACCGAGTGGCTCTGGTATTAAGTCCGGTATGGCACCAGGCACGATGGTTTTCATCGGTGAGCAGCGGCAAGAAAAGGCGCGAATTGATCTTATTCGCTATAGCGAAACAGCCTTAGACGAATTGCGCGGAGCCTCACCAGAGCAATGTACTGCTTTTGCCAAGTATCCCGGTATCATTTGGATGAATGTTAGCTGTGTACATGATCTCGACCTTATGGAGACCTTGGGCAAGAGCTTTGATCTGCATTCAATGACCTTGGAAGACATTGTTAATACCACCCAGCGACCCAAGGTCGAAGAATTTCCCAAATACCTGTTCATTGTACTCAAAATGATGACCTTTAGCGATGTCGCAGGCCGCTTGGTCATTGAGCATGTTAGTCTGATTTTGGGTGAGAACTATGTACTCTCTTTTTTAGAAGACGAAGGCGATGTCTTTGATACGGTGCGCGAGCGTATCCGAACTGCTGTAGGTCGCATCCGCTCGCTAAAGGCCGATTATTTGGCCTACTCTCTCATGGATGCGGTGGTTGATCAGTATTTTCTGATTGTTGAGCGCATCGGTGACCGAATTGAAGACATTGACGAGCAGATTCTGACCGAACCAAAACCAGAGCATATTTCAGAGATCCATCGCCTGAAACGAGACATCCTGAAGCTGCGCAAGGCGATCTGGCCCTTCCGCGAGGCAGTAGGCAAAATCGTCAAAAGCGGTTCCTCTGTGGTGGATGCAGAAACAGCCATTTTCTGGCGGGATCTGCATGACCACATTATTCAAATCATTGATATGGCGGAAACCTGCCGAGATATACTTGGTGGCCTGCACGACACCTATCTCTCTAGCATTAGCAATCGGATGAATGAAATCATGAAGATGCTGACTATCATCTCCACGATTTTCATTCCCTTGACCTTCATTGTTGGAGTCTATGGCATGAACTTTGAACAGATGCCAGAGCTGAAATGGCACTTTGGTTACTGCGCGGTCTGGGGCCTGATGCTGGCCATAGCCTTTGGG
Organism: Candidatus Electronema sp.; assembly: GCA_026645415.1. Taxonomy (GTDB): domain Bacteria; phylum Desulfobacterota; class Desulfobulbia; order Desulfobulbales; family Desulfobulbaceae; genus Electronema. Next base: position 1,834 of record JAPEVH010000025.1, on the reverse strand, counting down.
CTGTTTCTCTATTTCAAACGAAAGAGATGGCTCTGAGAACGTATGTGCCTTGTAGATTTTTTCCTCCAACCTTTCCAGCATGATGCTTTCAGCTTGCTGTTCAAAATCAGCGGCAGCATTGCCCGGAATAGCACCAAGCTCCACCTCTGTTATGAGCTACGCGGCAGCATGACGGAACTCCTTGTGCCAACACTGAGTACAGCTCCCAGTCGCAGGAATGGTCTCTGGCAAAACACCTGCTTTGAATTTTTTGTCGCAACCAAAGATTCGCTTCGGTACTGGGAAGTTAACCTCTCGCCGTCTGGAGATTGGAATGTTTATGCCTTTGCCGGTTATCGGGCCGGGATGCACGAGGAGTCAGCCTTAATTACTCTGCCTTTTGCCTTTCAGGAGCAGGCGGATTGCTGCTGTTTAGACTTGGACTTTCCCTTGGCAAAGCTCATTAGTCCAGAACAGCCTGTTGCAGTAGCGATTAGCGCAGTCTTGCAAGGCAAAAACGGTCAACAAGCCTTTTACGCCCTCAGTCACTCTGGCAAGCAGCCAGACTTTCATCAGCGAGAGACTTTTCTGATCAGCTTGTAGTTTACATAAGCTACATACGTTTTTGCAGCATAGCTTCCTCTACCTCTTTTCTCCTTGCAATTTTGTCTATATTTGGATATGCTTTCAGTCAAGTTTTTCAACTTGTTGCCTATCATAGCCACATATATGTACAAAGTTTATTTAATCATTTGACATTACCGTCACGGTATCCGGCCTAGTCTGGCTGGGACAAACTGGCGGCGGCTTTTCTCCTTTCCTGATCTTCCCGAACCTGCTTTAGGCGGACGCATTCTTCCTGCGGATGGTGTCAGACGGACAGAGAGCCGTCAGCACCAATTTCATTCTTCTGCGGCCAGCCCGGTTTTGCTGCTGCGGACGCACTAAGGAGATTTTTACATGAATGCAATTGCAGAACAGCCTGCCAAGATTAGCGGCGCAGTGATGGTAATCGGCGGTGGCGTGGCCGGTGTCCAAACCGCTCTTGATCTGACTGAACTGGGCTATAAAGTTTATTTAGTTGAGAAGTCTGGGGCCATTGGTGGGGTTATGGCTCGTTTAGATAAGACATTTCCGACCAATGACTGCTCGCTCTGTATCTTGGCTCCCAAGCTGGTTGAGGCAGGGCGTGACCCAAATATTGAAATTCTCACTCTTTCCGAGCTGGTTGACCTGAAAGGCGAGCCGGGCAATTTCACCGCTACAGTCAAAAAGCAGCCCCGCTATATTGATGAAGAAGTCTGCACTGGTTGCGGCCAATGCACCATCTACTGCTTGAAGCAAATCGGCAACGACTTCAACGAGAATCTGGAGACCAACCACGCCGCGCATATTGATTATTCGCAGGCTGTGCCAACCTCTTACTATATTGATGCCAAAGCCTGCCTGAAGCTGAACTTTGACACCTGCGGCCTCTGCGCCGTGGCCTGCCAAGCCAATGCAATCCGATTTGATGACACTGAGAAGACTTTAGAAATTTCAGTCGGAGCAGTAATCCTTGCGCCGGGCTTTGGTCGGGTCAGTGACGAGGTGATGGCTAAGTACGGCTTGGGTAAATTTCAGGACGTGGTCACGGCCTTTGAGCATGAGCGGCTGATGTGCGCCTCCGGCCCGACCGGCGGCGAGATTCTCCGTATCTCTGATCACAAGCATCCCAAGAAGATCGCTTTCCTTCAGTGCATCGGCTCCCGCGACGAGACCTGCGGCAACAACTACTGCTCGTCGGTCTGCTGCATGTACGCGATCAAGCAGGCCACCTTGGCCCGCGAGCATGACCCGAACTGCGAGATCACCC
>JAPEVH010000015.1 GCA_026645415.1 Candidatus Electronema sp. | reverse complement strand
ACGCTCCAGAATTGGTGATTGGGAGGCTGACACAGTGATCGGTCGTCAAGGCGGCTCTGTTCTTGTCACTTTGGTTGAACGGAAGTCCCGTTTCAGCGTTATTGCCCTCGCGCCGGACAAACGGGCGCGACAGTGTCACGCAGGCTCTCGTCGAAGCATTGCTTCCGTATCAGGAACAAGTTTACACCATAACTTCCGATAACGGCAAGGAATTTTCTTTTCATCAAGAGTTCTCCGCAGCTCTTCAGGCTGAATGCTTTTTTGCTCATCCTTATCAGGCTTGGGAGCGCGGACTTAATAAGAATACGAACGGGCTTATACGGCAATATCTCCCAAAAGGAAGTGATTTCGATGCGTTGAGCCAGCAGGACATCAGCTTGATCATGGATCAGCTTAACAACAGGCCACGAAAATCTCTTGGCTTCAACACGCCAAAAAAGCTATTCTTGGGAACCTGCCAAAAAGTTGCACTTGGAACTTGAATCCACAATCCGGGTCTTGACAACTACTCAACCAAATGCCCAATTCTGCCCCAGCGGATAGAGGTGAAACGGTCGATTGAAAAGAGGCTTTTCTGCAAATCCCATGACCAATAGAGTATAAATGCCTTACCGCGTACTGCGTCTAAATCAACAAAGCCCCAGAATCGACCATCAAAGGAATTGTCGCGGTTGTCACCCATGACAAAAAGTTTGCCATCTGGCACAGTCACAGGGCCATAATTATCTCTTGGCCCTTCAATGGCGGGCTTGATTTCCGGGTCTGTAAATTGGCCGTGGTCATTGGCCAGCAACTTGCCGTTAATAAAAACTTTTTTGTTTTTGATCTCAACGGTTTCGCCGCCAACCGCAATCACCCGCTTAATGTAATCTACGGAAGGATCTTGGGGAAATTTAAAGACAATAATGTCGCCGCGCTTTGGCTCTTTAATTGGAATGAGCACCTTACCGGTGAACGGCATTTTAATACCGTAGATAAATTTACTCACCAACACATGGTCGCCAATTTGGAGAGTTTCCAGCATGGAACCCGAAGGGATTTTAAAGGCTTGGACAATAAAGGTACGGATGAATAGGGCAAGCAGCACTGCAATGATAATCGCCTCGGTGTATTCGCGGGCGACCGATTTCGCTGCGGCCTGTTCCTGCGGCAGCCTGCCCTCAACTTGTTTTTCTTCGGCTGGGTTTGAATGATCAGTCTGTGGAGTTTCCATGAAAGATGCCTCGCGTGATGGATGAAGGAAATGGTGCTGCTCCCGACAGCAGCAGCGGCCCGGTACGGTTCGGGCAAGAAGAATTATCCGAAAATAAAATAAAATTCAAGCAGCATCTGTGTAGGTCGCTTCTTTTCCCCTGTTGTTTATGTTGTGTCGAATAAGCATCTGTTGTAATTCGTTGTAAAAAATAAACCATTCTCAACAGTTGCTCTCTATTCGCGCTTATGCTACAGTACGTGCCTTATACCAGCAACTACGCTGGCATAACAGCAGGTCAAGTCAAAATAAGGAGAAATTATGGCAGCTCACTGTGAAAAGGAGCCGATTCAGGCGTGGATCACCACCTTTGCTGGGGTGGCTGTTAATCTGTGTCTCGGCATACTCTACGCTTGGAGCATGTGGTCAGCCGCCCTCACCAATGTTGATAAGGCAGGGCAGCCTATGAGTGGTCTGAATGCGGGCTGGATCTATCTGACCAATGCCCAGGCAGCTACGCCCTTTTCCACTTGTATGGTTATCTTTGCCTTGCTGATGATTCCAGGCGGGCGGATTCAAGACAAAATTAGTCCAAAATTTGGTGCAACTCTTGGTGGATTATTTCTCGCCGCTGGCTGCATCATTGCCGGCCTGATGAAAAGTTATTTTGGCCTGATCATCGGCTTTGGTGTTCTTGGCGGTATCGGTATGGGCATCGGTTATGCTGCTCCTACACCCGCAGCCTTGAAATGGTTCGGCCCGCATCGCCGAGGTCTAATCGCTGGCCTAGTGGTAGGTGGCTACGGTGGCGCAGCCCTGTATATCAGCCCGCTGGCCAAGTATCTGATCGATAACTACGGGATTTCCAACAGCTTCATTTATCTTGGCATATTCTTTGCCTTGGTGATAGTCATAGCTGGCCAGCTTCTCAAAACACCAAATGAGGTTTACCCAGACGGTTCCTATACGCCCCCGGCTCCGCCCTGTCTTCGCTCGACCAAGATTGCCAATGCTGCCACCAAGCATGACTGGCTGGCCAAGGAGATGCTGAAAACGTGGCAATTCTACGCCTTGGTTTTCATGTTTATCCTCACTACTCAGTCAGGAATGCTGATCATTGCCAACGCTGCAGGATTACTGAAAACAGCAGGCGGGAAAATCCCTTTCTTTGCTGAAAATACTTGGCTGCTGGTAGCCTACGGTGGCCTTATCAACGCTTCTGGTCGGGTTGGCACTGGTTTTTATTCAGATAAAATAGGCCGAGCAAACTCCTACACTCTGAACTGCGTGGTCTCAGCAATCTGCCTGCTCCTAGTACCTATGGCTATCAAATCTCAGAGCATCCTGCTTCTTTTCATTGTCGTGGGTATAGCCTACTGGCAGTATGGCGGTGGCTTATCTCTGATGCCGCTGTTCACTGGCGATTTTTACGGTGCGAAAAATTTGGGGCTTAATTATGGGTTGGTCTTCCTTGGCTGGGGTTTAGGCTTTTTCATGGCTAAATTAGGCGGTAGTATTAAGGACTTGACTGGAAACCTAGATTATGCCTTTTATATCTCAGCAGCCCTGCTGATTGTCGGCGCAATACTAGCACAGATTATCAAACGGCCGATATGGCCAGATGAAAAGATGGCTTAATGAGATCAAAAATTTTGCTGCGTCTTCATTGACGCAGCAAAATACTCCTCTAAAAAATATCAAAGCGATATGAAGCCGTTCAGCAATGCCGACATCGTTCGCCTTACTTCTTGGCTTGCCCGACAGGATAATTTTGTCTTTCTGGAAAGCTCCAGACTGACCGCCGAAAACCACCGCTCTCTTCTTTTTACCAATCCAAGTGGCTATTTACGTTGCTATCCAAATGATGATGGAGCAGCTTTTTTAAATCAAGTTGATCAGTTCCGAGAGCAAGGCTTTTTTTTAGCTGGTTGGCTCGATTATGAATTTGACTATCTACTAGAGCCGCACCTTCGCCATTACCTAGTTGATGTTAGCCGTCCACTGGCTGTGCTGGGGCTGTATCAAGAACCATTGATTTTTGATCATCAGACCGGCCAGTGGAGCAGCAGCTCTTGGCCGGACAAAGGGCAAGAAACCCTAGAAGATACTTTTACCTGCACAGATTTACAGACCAGTATTAATAAAGACGAGTATCTCCAAGCTATCAAAAAAATCCAGGAATACATTCAGGCTGGAGATACCTATCAGGTCAATTTTACTCTTCAATTTGACTTTGCTTTTCAGGGAGCAGTTGCGGCCTTATATCGTAGCTTGCGGCGCAATCAGTCAGTCTGTTACAGCGCGTGGATTCGGCATAATGGGACAGACATCCTAAGTTTTTCTCCAGAATTATTTTTTCGTGCTGATGCAGAAAAAGTACGGGTACGCCCCATGAAAGGTACGTTGCTCCGAGGGCGAACCAATACTGAGGACAAAAAACAGCAAATTCGACTCCATTCTGACCTAAAAAATCGGAGTGAAAATGTGATGATCGTTGACCTACTCCGCAACGACCTTGGCTGCTTGCTGCACACAGTTGGCGGTGGGAACGTCATTCCTCGCAACTTGTTTGAAGTTGAGTGCTATGAGTCTTTGCTGCAAATGACTTCCACTATTGATGCTCTCCCAGCCACTAGCAAACCGTCTTTCCGACAGATTATTGACGCTTTGTTTCCTTGCGGTTCAGTCACTGGCGCGCCAAAAATCAGAACTATGGAAATCATTCATGAATTAGAACAGCGGCACCGGGGCGTGTACTGCGGGGCAATTGGCTATACCAGCCAAGCAGCGACTTGTTTTAATGTACCTATTCGTACTGTCGAGCTAAAAAGCGGCAAGGGAAAAATGGGGATTGGTTCTGGTATAGTTGCAGATTCTAAGCCAGAAGAAGAATGGGCAGAATGTCTCCTTAAAGGAAATTTTCTTACTGTAAACGAGCCAGATTTTCAGCTTATCGAAACCCTGCTTTGGCAGCCAAAAAGCGGTTTTTTTCTCCTAGATTATCACTTAGAACGATTGGCAGACTCAGCTCGTTATTTTCATTTTTCCTGTGATTTGGTCGAAATCCGTTCACGGTTAGAAGCTGACGTACAGCAGGCGCAGCAAGAATGTCGGGTGCGTTTGCTCCTCCATCGAGATGGCGAAGTTAGTGTGTCTGTCACTCCAATGTCAGAAAAACAGCCATCTACAGAACTACTAAAGGTGACTTTTTCGCCAGAGCAAATTGATTCCAATGATCCGTATCTGTTTCATAAAACTACCCGCCGGAAGTTCTACGATCAAGAACGAAACCAAGCACTGGCACAAGGTTGTTATGAAGTACTGTTCACAAACAACGCAGGGCAAGTCACCGAAGGAGCTATTTCCAACCTTTTTATTTTAGATAAGCAAGAAAATATTCTGGTTACGCCACCAGTTGAAACTGGTCTGTTGGCAGGAACCTATCGACGGATGCTGTTAGAGCAGGGGAAAGCTGTGGAGCGAATTTTGACGGTGCAGGATGTGCTAGAAGCAGATGAAATGTATCTGACAAATTCTGTGCGCGGGCTGATAAAAGTAGTGCTACTCAAAAAGTAAGGAAAAGCAGCAATAACAAAAGTTAATGCTGCTTAGACGAGGTGGCCTCGTTCATAGTCCTGTCTTTGCTAATTCTTTGACCAATCGTTCTTGTTCCTCTGTGAGCTGCTTTGGTACCTGCACCAGAATTTTTACATACAGGTCGCCACGTTCACCTATTGGCCCAGAAGGCAGTCCTTGCCCCTTAATACGGAGCTTTGCATCTGGTTGTATCCCCGCAGGCACCTTGATTTTAAAACTTCGGTCATCAATGGTGCTGATCTCTACAGATGTACCAAGACAAATTTCGCTATAAGGAATTTGCTTTTCCAGCAGCAGGTTATCGCTGTCACGAGTGAACTGCTCATGTGCTTGTACTGTCACCTTGAGATAGAGATCACCAGGCTGGCCACCACTGGAAGAGGGAGCACCCTTGCCACTCAAACGCAGCCGCTTACCAGATTCAATCCCCTTTGGAACTTTGACTGAAACATTCTCGGTTGTCCCATTACGGCGCAGGCTAATATTTTTTTCTGCACCATGCAAAACTTCAGCTAAGGTGACAGATAGTTCATAGGTTTGATCTTGGCCTTTTTCTGGCTGAGTGCGGGTACGACAGCTTCCTCCTCCGCAACCACCAGCCTGATTGAAAAATTCAAAGGGATTACCAGTGCTTCCGCCACTATTAAAACGGAAGGTACTTCGTCCACTACCTCCGCCCATGTTAAAGCCAAACTGGTTAAGGATGTCGTTGAGATCAAAGCCCCGGAAAATATCTTCCTGCGAATAACGTTTCTGGAAACCAGCCTCGCCATACATATCGTATTCTTTGCGTTTTTTCTCATCCGAAAGCACAGCATAAGCTTCGCTGATCTCTTTGAATTTTTCCTCTGCTTCCTTGTTACCCGGATTTTTGTCTGGGTGATATTTTACGGCCAGCTTACGGTAACTCTTTTTGATTTCGTCGGCACTGGCAGTTTTAGCAACGCCAAGTATCTTATAGTATTCCATCTTCTTCTCTTTTTAGCTCATTTTTTAGCAAAGCACTTTAGTGAAAAATACTATAAGAACGATGTGCAGTTTGTCCATCCTATAGGAATTGTTTTTATGATGGCGACTGCGGATTCAAGTTCCAAGTGCAACTCTATGCTGACTGTGAAGATACAGTTCTTGTACTTTGATTCAGCAGCGTCCGGTTAGTTTTTTGCATGTGAATCTACCCTTACCATCCATCACTTTTCTTGACAGAGTTTAAACGCCTGAGTAAAAGGATTAAAAAATCAATTCATTTCTTCAAACTCTGTGAAATATGAGCACGGTCAGGCATCTGGCGGAGGAAGTCTCGTCCGGCCTTCGGGCCGTTCTGCCCGGAATCAACAAGAATCCTCTGTATAAGTTGAGCTTGTGCGCGGCGGCGGTTTTGGAAGTTCAGAGCTGCAATACTATGGACATAGCGGCTGTCCTTCCGCTGGAAACAGAACGGATTGACATGCGTT